>JAFAGX010000122.1 GCA_019237515.1 Acidobacteriaceae bacterium | reverse complement strand
GCAGAAAACAGCTGCGTACTGGGCAGACGAGGGCGTTACCTCCTTCAAAGCGTACATGAACATCACGCGAGCCGAGCTGAAAGCCGTAATTGATGAGGCGCACCGCCGCGGACTGAAGGTCACCGGCCATCTCTGCTCGGTGACCTCGCGCGAAGCCGCTGCGCTTGGCATCGATAATCTGGAGCACGGCCCCATTGCCGTTGACACCGAATTCGTACCGAACAAAGTTCCGGACAAATGCCCGTCATTTATGGACATGCTGGACGCTCAGGCAAGTGTGGATGTGAACGGCCCTGCCGTGCGGCGGATCACCAGCGATCTGATTCGGGATCACGTTGCCGTCACTTCAACACTTTCCGTCTACGAACTCGATGTTCCGAATCACCTGCCGCTGCGCAAGGAAGTTACTGACGCGATGCTGCCCGAATCGTTGGCCAGTTATAAAGCTGCACGGGAACGCACGAATGGCGATCCACGCTGGCTCATGCGCCTACAAAAGGAAATGCAGTGGGAGCGCGCCTTTTACAAAGCTGGAGGAAAACTGCTAGCTGGAAGCGATCCCACCGGAGTGGGCGCGATCCTTGGAGGCGATCTTGCCGGATATGGCATGCAGCGCGAACTCGAGTTGCTGGTGGAAGCCGGATTCACGCCGCTCGAAGCCATTCACATCGCAACCCAAACCAACGCTGACTTTCTCGGCCACGGTGATCACATCGGAACGATTGCTCCTGGCAAGCAGGCCGATTTAGTGATTATTGCGGGCGACCCCTCCACCAACATCGCAGATATCGAGAAGGTCGAGACTGTATTCAAAGACGGCGTGGCCTACGATCCCGCCAAGCTAGCTGAGTCTGTTCGGGGCATGGTAGGACTCAGGTGAACTGGTCGGCGGTGTAGGCCGGTTTGGACGATTGTTGCGCGGCCAGAAGTCCGGAGATCAGGCCGCGCGCTTTAAGGGGATTTCGATGGCTTCAACTTCAGATGCTCTGGTCGGGCAGTTGCTCGAAGGCCGATATGTCGCTGCGCTGGCTACGCAGAACCCAAATGGATCGATTCACATGGTGGCCGTGTGGTACTGGTTCGATGGGACAAACATTTTCGTGGCCACCTCATCTCGCAGCCGCAAAGCTCGAAATCTACAAGCCAGTGCCAAGGTTTCCCTGATGATCGACTCTCGCGTTGCCGCAGCATCTTACGGCGTCAACATTGCTGGGGATGGACAAATTATCGCCGGCGAATCTTCGAAAAAACTGAACATCAAGATTCATAACAAGTATCTGAGTGCGGCTGCGATGGCTGATTCAAAAGTCGGTCCGGTGTTTGCAGTTTGGGATGACGTGACAATTCAGATCACCCCAAAGTCCGTGATTACCTGGGACATGCGCCAGTTGGATCAGCAAGCGCTCGGTGGCGCAATCCAGAAGAACCCCACTTACATGCTGCCCTTAGAGCGATAGTCGCGCCGGAACCGCTGGTGTGCGCCGGCAATTCTCTCGATTTTGCGACAGTTCCGCTCTATCATTTGAATGAGTTCTCACCAGCCTCCGGAGGACCTTATGTCACGCCCCTGGTTCGGGCCGATCCTGCTGCTTGCTCTGCTGATCCCGTCCGCAGACGCCAAGGACAAGAAAAAGGTTCTGCCCGCCTACGTTCTGCAGGCAAGGACGGTGTTAGTCGTGATCGATCCGGATACTGGAATTGATCCTGCGCATCCCAACGCAAATCGAATCGCCCGCACAGATGTAGAAGCGGCGCTTCTGACTTGGGGACGATTTACCCTGGTCACAGACGCGCAAACGGCGGACCTGGTCATTTCGGTGCGCCACGGCAATGGAAAAACGGTGAACTCGACAATCGGCGGCGTTCCCAATGATCGCCCCGTGATTTTTCAACCAAGCGACTCCGGCATTCATGTGGGCGCCCAGCAGGGAAGGAATACTCCAATCACGGATCCCACGGCCGCACCTCCTGTCGGCGCACACCCTCAGACCGAGATCGGTTCATCGGAAGACAGCTTTGTTGTTTATCGCGGGCAGGTGGAATACCCTTTGGATGCTCCGCCGATTTGGCGGTACAACGCGAAGGACGCCCTCAACTCTCCCACGGTTCCCGCGGTGACGCAGTTTCGGAAAATGATCGAGGAAACTGAAAAGCAGCTTTCGCAGAAAAAGCCATAATTGGTGAAGTGATATTGAACTGCCCTGGTTCTATACGACGACCTCGCGCATGTCACCGCAGTTAGTGTCGCGTCAACTCAGAACAGGTATCAGCCAAAGCTCATTGTGGTGAGTCGCGGATGAGAACCACATCGGATTCGCTGTGGCCGCGAATGACGGCGAGTTGCTTGCCATCAAACGAGTAATCGAAGTCGCGGATGAATTCCGATTTGAAATTTGTAAGTTGTTTGCCGGGCGAGCCGTCGAAATGCTGGAACCAGAGATTGTCAGTGTCGCCGCTGCGGATGGGGTAAATTACTCCCTTGCCATCGGCCGCCAGCGCGACAGGTATGGTGTCATAGCTGACACCGAACTCAGCGCGCGGCTTTTCGAATTCCAGGAACCGCGGCGGCTGATTCGAATCCAGTGAGACGAATACCAATTTCTCCTTCGGATCATGCAACTGAAAAGTGACAAATGCTGTAGTTTGGCCATCGGGCGAAAATGAAATACGGCTGAAAACTGCCGCTTCAGGCATCGGCTGTGACGCGCCACCATCCATCGCAACTTTCTGCAATTTAGAGTCGGCATCGGAATAAAGCACGGTCTTTGCGTCCGGCGAGCAGACCGGGAATGCGTCGTTCTTCCCATTGGTGAGTTGCTTCGGATTCGAACCGTCAGCTTCCGCTCGCCAGACGTGAAGTTGGATCGAATTGCTCGTTCCGCTGGAGAACACAATGTGGCCGTCGGAACACGCGCGCGCAAAATTCGGTATCGGAAGCTGAGACATCAGCGGCGTTTGGATATTAGAGTCTGGGTTCAGCAGTGTAATCCCGCCTGCGGTTGCCGAGACCAGCAACTGCCCATCTCGAGTCCAAGAGACGCTGTCGCTCGGCGACGCTGTTGTAAGCTGGCGCGGCTGCGAATCATTAGCATCCGCTGGCAGGACAAAGGTGTTCAGGTGCGCTTGCCGCAGCACGGTCGCCAAGATTTGTCCATCAGCTGAGATGTTCAGGTCTCTATAAGAATTCGTATCACGGGTGATAGGAGAAATTTTCCCCGAGGGATATGCCACGAAAACGATCTGCGTCTGCGCGCCATATGGGGAATCAGCCAGAACCAGTAGTCCGCTTCCGCCGGGCAGCCACGCTGGCCGGTTGAAGTATAGATCTGGCGAAGTCGAAAACAACTTTTGCTTACCGGTTTGCAGGTCAATTGCGACCAAACCGGAAAACGCATCTCCGGGCTGAAAGATTGTGCTCACGATGGTTTTCCCATCCGGCGACCAGGCAAGATCACTTAACTGCTGACTCATGGGACCGCTGGCGAGGGCTCGTTCTTCACCGGTGTCCAGCGAGCGAATACTTAAACGGTATTTGCCTACGTCTGGGTTATTCGCGACCATGTACACGAACTTCTTTCCATCCGGAGACAACGAAGGATTGGAGTCGATGTCCGTGACCAGCTTCTGAGGCGTGCCGCCGAGGACGGGAGAGCGATATAAGTAGTGCAGCGAGCGGCTACCGATCTCCGAACGCACAAAGTAGAAGTAGTTGCCGTCAGGCGAAAAACGCAGGCCAATATAAGAAACAGGAGCGGGCGCCAACACCTGCGTATTACTATTCGTGGGAACGTTACGTAACCACAGGCTCTGCTGGCCATTTTCGTTCATCACATTGAGGATGTATTTGCCATCGGGAGAAATGGCAACCAGCCACGCTTTACCAGCCTCGGTCAGTTTGTTAGCGGAAAAATTCTGAAACGGAGCGGGACGTTGCCGCGCAAGCAGCGCGTAAATACCGTAAGCGGCCGCTGCGACCAACACGATCACAGCGATGCTGGTGATCCCTAGTCCAATTTTGTGCTGCTTCGCGACGGCTGCTATCGCAGAGCCGCTGCTGGGATGGTTGGAACCGGAAAACGCGGCGGGTGCTGCTGCTGGCTCGTCGCTCACAGCGGCGATCTGGCGGCTGGAATCGGTGTCTCGCTTCAGTCGCTGCAAATCGGTTCTCATGTCCGCGGCGTGCTGATAGCGCAGATTGCGATCTTTCTCCAGCCCCTTATTGATGATGTCTTCGAGCTTGGGGGGAAGATCGGGATTCAGCCGCAGTGCTGGAGTTGGCGTGCGGGTAAGAATCGCTTCAAATACCATTCCCGAGCTTTCCCCGCGGAATGGCAAATTTCCCGTAGCCATTTCGTAGAGCACGGCGCCGAATGAAAAAAGATCCGTGCGCGCATCCAGTTCCTTGCCGCGGGCTTGCTCCGGTGACATGTAGGAAATTGTTCCCACCGCCATTCCGGGGCTGGTTAATTGCTTCTCGTCATGTACTTCCGTGGCCGTGTTGCCGGCTGCAATCTGGTCCGACGAGCCGCGGACAGGCGAAACCTTCGCCAGCCCGAAATCGAGGATCTTGGCGTGGCCGCGTGCGGTAACAAAGATATTCGCGGGCTTGATGTCGCGGTGAACAATGCCCTTGGCATGCGCCGCATCGAGAGCGTCCGCAATCTCGATCCCCAGCGCGAGGATCAGTTCTGTCTCCAGCGGCCGCCCCGCAATTCGATGCTTAAGCGTCAGACCTTCCAGAAACTCCATGGCAATGAAAGTCTGGTCGCCGCTTTTGCCAATCTCGTAAATCGTGCAAATATTCGGGTGATTCAAAGCCGAGGCGGCGCGGGCCTCACGCCGGAAACGTTCCAGCGCCTGCGGGTCCTGGGCGACGTCCTGCGGCAGAAACTTGAGCGCCACAAAGCGTCCGAGGTCGGTGTCCTCGGCTTTATAGACCACGCCCATGCCGCCGCCGCCGAGCTGTTCCACAATACGATAGTGAGAGATAGTCTGCCCGATCATTGGCCTGCAATGGTAGGACCGAACATCGGCCGAGTCAATGAAGAGCGACTCAGGACCTAAACACTGGTAGAGAACTGATCAACTGGCTGGTGCCGTTCCACAGAATTTGCACGCCGATGCAAACCAGCAGGAATGCCGTCAGTTTGATGATGACCTTCAAACCTGTGGGTCCGATCAGCGCCGAGAAGCGATCGGCGAATGCATAAAAAATATAAACCGTGACTGCCACAACCGC
>JAFAGX010000035.1 GCA_019237515.1 Acidobacteriaceae bacterium | reverse complement strand
GCGAATGTGCAGGGGCAGTTCGCGTACGCGATGTCTGGCATCGATCCGAACGAGGTCTACGCTACAGCCAACAAGATGATGGCAAAGATGCGCGAGTACCCCGGATTCTTGTTCGTGAACTCGGATTTGTACAATCACACACCCAATTTGCAGGTCGATATTCTGCGGGACCAGGCAAAGCTATTTGGCGTCTCCGAGACGAGAATTTTGACTCTGCTGCATGATGCTTATTCTCAGAATTACAGCTACTTGATCAAAGAACCGACAGATCAATATCAGGTGATTCTCGAGGTTGCGGATGATAAGCGTTCCGCTCCTGAAGATCTGGGCAAACTTTACATCAAGAGCGACGACGGTCAGCGTATGATTCCGCTCAGTGCAGTCACGAACTGGCATGCGGTCATCGGCCCTCAGGCGGTAAACCACATCAACCAGTTCACCAGCGTGACAATGTTCTTCAACCTGAAACCTGGATTTGCAATCGGCCCGGCAACGGAGTTTGTCGACAAGGAAGCGAAGCAGATTCTACCTCCCAGCGTGCGAGGTACCTTGCAGGGAGAAGCTCTCACGTTCCAGAACACAGTCTCGGATCTCGTGACCCTGATGTTCGTCGCCGTGTTCGTTATGTATGTGATTCTGGCAATCCTTTACGAAAGCTACTTGCACCCGATCACGGTGCTTTCGTCGTTGCCGGTTGCGTTGCTTGGCGGATTACTGACGCTCTGGCTATTCGGTGCTGAAGCCTCGCTCTACGCCTACATCGGAATGTTCATGCTCATGGGCATCGTGAAAAAGAACGGAATCATGATCGTCGACTTCGCCGAGCAGCGGGTTAAACAAGGTGTAGCCGACGATCAAGCTATTCACGACGCGAGCATGGAGCGTTTTCGGCCGATCATGATGACCACAGCGGCGGCGCTGCTTGGGGCAATGCCCATTGCGCTTGGATACGGTGCTGACGGATCGTCCCGCCGGCCGCTGGGACTAGTGGTCGTTGGAGGTCTTGTCGTTTCTCAGTTCATAACGCTCTTCGTGACTCCAGCGATCTATCTCTATCTTGAAGAATTTCAGGAGAAGGTCTTGGACCGGTTCTCATTCTTCCGTTCCAACCGCGAACGGTTGTCCGAACACGACCCTGTCTATGCATTACAAGAGAGCCATGGAGACTAAGATGACTCGAAAAACCAGCGGCTCGCTATCAATCCTGCTCTTTTCTGTGGTTGTTTGGAGCGGCTGTGCCGTGGGGCCGAATTACAAGCGTCCGACCGTCGATGTTCCGGTCACATATCGGGATGCCTCCAGTGAGACCCCGGCAGCCTCGGGACAAAATGCTACGCCATCAACTCCGCAAAGCTCCGCCGCCTCGTTCGGTAATGAAAAGTGGTGGGAGGTATTTCAGGATGAAGAACTGCGAAACCTGATTCGGACGGCGCTCAAGAACAATTACGACGTTCGCATTGCGGCATCGCGCGTCCTGGAAGCCCAGGCGCAACTTGGCATTACCCGCGCCGATCAGTATCCTTCGCTCGGGGTTGGCGGCGCCATCGCTGACCAGCGCAGCCCCAGAATTGGACCGATTCCGTCGTACGAAGTAGGTCTCGGCCAGGTGACGGCATCGGCTGCCTGGAACCTGGATTTCTGGGGGCGGTACCGTCGCGCCACCGAAGCTGCGCGCGCAAATCTTCTTGCAAATGAATGGGCACAAAAGCAAGTGATGGCCACGTTGGTTGCGAACATTGCCGCATCTTATTTTCAGCTTCGGCAACTGGACCTCGAACTGGAAATTTCCCAACGAACCCTGGGTTCCCGAAACGAGTCACTAAAATTGACGCAAACGCTTGAACAGCACGGGCTCAGTTCCCTGCTCGACGTCCGCCAATCGGAGCAGTTGGTATATACCGCTGCCGAAGAAGTCCCTGATTTCGAGCGTCAGATTGCGCAACAGGAAAATGCGATCAGCATTCTGCTGGGCAGAAATCCAGGAGATATTCCGAGGGGATTGAAATTAACCGAACAGCCCCATGCGCCTGAAATCCCTTCTGGTCTTCCTTCGTCATTATTGGAGAGGCGGCCGGATATCCGGGAAGCCGAGCAAAATCTGGTCGCGGCCAATGCTCAAATCGGGGTGGCGCGATCGGCTTACTTTCCGCAGATCTCGCTGACTGGCTCCGCCGGTTTCGAAACTCCGGCACTCACAAATCTATTCACCGGCCCCGCTGGCGTATGGAATTTTGGCGCATCCCTGACCCAACCTATTTTTGAGGGTGGCCGCATAAAAAACAATGTCCGATTCACCGAAGCGCAGCGCCAACAGTTCGTGTTGTCCTACCAGCAAACCATTCAGGGAGCGTTTCGCGATGTGTCTAATTCGCTGATTGCCTACCGAAAAGATCGCGAGTTCCGAGTTCAGCAAGAGCAGCTTCTAAAGTCAGCGCAAGACGCAGCTCGCTTGTCGGAGGTGCGGTTTAAGGCAGGAACAACGGACTATCTCGAGGTACTTACCAACGAGACCAACTCTTTCACAGCAGAATTAGGACTGGCACAGGCCCAGGGAAATGAACTGATCGCACTTGTACAACTCTACCAAGCACTCGGTGGCGGATGGCAGTAAAATTAATCCCCAATACATTAAGGCAGAAAATCTAAAAGGAAGAAACGCGCATGAGCAAAGTCAGAGTTCTAGTGGGGACAAAGAAGGGTGCCTTCGTATTAAGTTCTGACGGTAAGCGGGAAAATTGGGAAGTGAGTGGACCGTTCTTTACGGGTTGGGAGGTCTACCATCTCAAGGGTTCGCCGCTCGACGCGGATCGCATTTATGCCTCGCAGACGAGCGGCTGGTTTGGACAAGTCATTCAGCGATCCGATGATGGCGGCAAAACCTGGCATCAACCGGGTACGCCTCCGGGCGAATCGGCCACTGACCAGCGAGGCTGGCCAAAAGGTGAGAGCAACAAATTCGTTTATGACACTTCGGCCGAAACCGGCAAACCGCTTACGACCCATCAGTTTTATGACGGCAAACAGCATCCGTGGGAGTTCAAGCGGGTGTGGCATCTTGAACCCTCGCTTAATGATCCGGATACCGTTTACGCAGGGGTAGAAGACGCGGCCCTGTTCCGCAGTACGGATGGCGGGAAAAGCTGGCGTGAACTCGCCGGATTGCGCGGGCATGGCACTGGACCGAAATGGCAGCCGGGTGCAGGCGGCATGTGCTTGCATACGATCATTCTCGATCCGAGCAACCCGAAGCGCATGTGGATCGCAATTTCTGCTGCTGGAGCATTTCGCACAGATGATGGCGGCAACACGTGGAAGCCTGTGAATCGTGGCTTGCGCTCGCAGTACATTCCAGATCCAAACGCGGAAATCGGCCACTGCGTGCACCACATTGCCATGAATCAATCGCGCCCCGGAGTGCTGTTCATGCAGAAACATTGGGACGTCCTGCGCAGCGACGATGCCGGCGAGAACTGGCGTGAAGTGAGCGGAAATTTGCCGACGGATTTTGGTTTTGTGATCGATGTTCATGCGCATGAACCGGAAACGATTTATGTGGTGCCAATCAAGAGTGACGGCGAGCACTACGTGCATGATGGCAAGCTGCGAGTTTTCCGCAGCCGCCAAGGCGGAAACGAGTGGGAGGCATTAACCAAGGGACTACCGCAAAGCAACTGTTACGTAAACGTATTGCGGGATGCCATGGCCGTCGACTCGCTGGACAAGTGCGGGATTTATTTTGGCACGACGGGTGGGCAAGTCTATGCGTCTGCCGATGGTGGGGATAGCTGGAACGCCATCGTGCGGGATCTTCCGGCAGTGCTGTCCGTGGAAGTACAAACGCTGGGTTAGCCAATTCAACAGGAGCATGCATGATCCAGGGGATTACGCCATTCCTGTGGTTCGATGGAAAAGCCGAAGAGGCCATGAATCACTATGTCACGATCTTCAAGAACTCGAAAGTTCTAAGCGTAAACAGGTTCAATGGCAAAGTGCTTACGGTAAGCTTTGAGCTGGAAGGCCAGAAATTTATGGCCTTGAACGCGGAACCGCTCT
>JAFAGX010000690.1 GCA_019237515.1 Acidobacteriaceae bacterium | reverse complement strand
CACGGGTGGTATCGGTTTAAGGAAAAACAGAAGGATTGCAGCAGCGCCGCAAAAACATGCGGTCAGAATGAGCGCTCTGCGATTAGGTTTGTATGGGCCTTCCACAACTATATCGTAACCCCGTCACCACTTCGCGCTTTTGTGAATCTCCACCGTGCTCCATGTCTTGTCCGCAGCGTGGCAGATATTCTCAAGCAGGCATTCCGCGCACTTTGGCCTACGTGCCATGCACAGCTTTCGCCCATGCCAGATCAGCTGGTGCGCAAACAAAATCCACTTTTCCTGCGGAATGACTTTGAGCAAATCTTGCTCGATCTTCGGCGCATCTGCGTTCTTCGTCAGTTCCAGCCTTCGGCTGACGCGCGTCACGTGCGTGTCCACAACAATGCCGACGCCTTTTTTAAACCACGTCCCCAGCACAACGTTCGCCGTCTTTCGGGCAACGCCTGGCAATGTGAGCAACTGGTCCATTTCCGACGGCACTTCGCCGCCGAAATCGCCAACGATCTTCTGTGCCGCGCCCACGACAGATTTCGACTTATTGCGAAAAAAACCGGTGGAGCGAATATCCGGCTCCAGTTGCTCCGGCCGCAACGCCGCAAAATCCTGCACGGTGGGATATTTTTTGAACAGCTCCGGCGTCACTCGATTCACATTCACGTCGGTCGATTGTGCGGACAGAATTGTCGCCACCAGCAACTCCCACGCGCTTTTGTGCGTTAGGGCGCAAGTCACTTCGGGATAAAGCTGATCCAGCCGTTTGAGAATTTCCGAAACGCGTTCCGGCGTAGTCGGGTTGTAACCCTTCACCAAGCGAGGCCGTGGCTGCTTAGCGATGCGCGTGGCGACGGGCGCCCTCGCAGGTCCAGTCCGGGGCAATGAACCGGCAGTAAGTCTGGATCTGTCTTGCCTTCCCGTCTTTGCCGGTTGTCGGGGAACTACACCGCGTGGCATCCTGCACTCCTGTGAGAGCCCAATGTTAGCAGAACCTATTGCCGCTCGAATTGTGAGCAACCACGTCATCCTTTCGTAATCCTTGGCTCATTGACGACTCCCTACGCGCTAGGTACTCTGAGAATGACTTTAGATTTTCGAGGAATTCCTTTGGCAGTGAAATCCGTTAAGCTCGGTCAGGTCTGGCGCAAGGACGAAGATGGCAACGACTATCTCGTGACCAAGGTGTACAGCGAAGTGTTCACTCAGTACGCAGTGTTGCGCCCTGCCGCCGTCACCGCGCCGGATGCGCCCACCGTACGGGTCAAAGTCGCGAAAGGCGCCGAGGGTATTTCACTCCCTGGCTTCACGTTCACCCAGGAAGGATCGTTCTAGTTACAATCCATGTGGGGCGGGCGTCCCGCCCGCCAAGGAAGGCAGCACTTCCCGCTTAACTGCACATGACCGAAAAAATCCTGGCTGTTCTCTTCGTCTTCATTAAATCCGTGATTGCCACGACCAGCTATGGCGGCCTGGTTCTGCTGATGGCCATCGAATCCGCCTGCATCCCGCTTCCCTCCGAGTTGATCATGCCCTTCGCGGGCTACCTGGTCTTCGAGGGCACTCTGAAACTTCTGTGGGTCGCTACCGCCGGAGCGATCGGCTGCAACTTGGGATCGCTCGTGGCTTACGAAATCGGCTGCTATGGCGGAAGACCCCTTGTCGAGAAATACGGCCGCTGGATTCTGCTGAGCCGCCGCGAACTCGATTGGGCTGATCGCTTCTTCGCGCGTTGGGGATATTTGGCGGTCTTCATCGCTCGCCTGCTTCCTGTGGTTCGCACCTTCATTGCTCTGCCTGCAGGCATCGCCCGCATGCCGCGCGGCCGCTTTCATCTTTATACTTTCCTCGGATCGTGGCCCTGGTGCTTCGGCCTGGCTTGGCTTGGCATGAAGCTCGGCGAAAACTGGCGCGGACTGGGCAAGTATTTCCACCAATTCGATGCCGTCATCGGAGTCGTCCTGGTTGCGGCCATTATTTGGTTCGCCTGGTCGCACTGGCAGAATAGAATCGGTGCCCAGCAGAATTCACCACGAACTACGTAGGGACAGTCGCCGTCAGCTGTCCGGCGGGGGATAGCCCGGCAGTCCAAAGGAGATCTAGTATGAAACTGTTGTTCGCATTAGCATTGCTGATGTTGAGCGGCTTCAGTTTCGCCCAAGCGCCACCCACTGCAGGCCAACCCTTCACTGTCGAGTACTACTACAAAACCAAGTGGGGACACGCTGACGAATTTCTAAAACTTTTTAAGAAGAACCACTATCCGTTGCTGAAAAAAGAAGTCGAAATGGGCCGCATGCTCAAAGTTTGGATGGACCAGCCGCGCTATCACGCGACCGAAGATGGCCGCTGGGATTATCGCGTCACCATCGTTTTTAAGAACGCAACTGTCGCCAACGAGCCTTTCGATGAAGACGCGCTGAAGAAGCAGGTTTTCCCCGATCAGGAAACCTATACCCGCGAGGAGCAACGCCGCTTCGAAATCCTCGACGCGCATTGGGATTTGCCGATCAGAACGGTCGACCTGGAAAAATAGCTCAGTTGTCTTCCGGGCACCAGAAGATTCTGCCCACGATCCATCTCTCGCAGTCAAGGAATCTGCAGTTCATTAGGCGTGCTACCATGCCCAACCGGAGTTCTCATGCCCTTCATCGACACTTCCAATCTCCAGGTGATCGAGCGCCTTCCCGGCTGGCGAGGACGTTACTTCCACTCCGAACATATGACTTTCGCGCACTATGAATTTGACGCCGGAGCTTCCATTCATGAGCACTCCCATCCTCAGGAAGAAGTTTACGAAGTCATCGAAGGTGAATTGGAACTGACCATCGACGGCACCGCTCAGGTCGCCCGCCCCGGACTGGCAGCAATCGTTCCTGCCAATGCACGACATTCCGTCAAAGCCCTCACCAATGGCCGCGCCATTATCATCGACTATCCTGTGCGCCCAGAATTCCACTCTTAAGACTTGTCATTCTGAGCGTACTAAGATCGCTCGCTTGCGAGCGATCTGGCGTAGTCGAGGAACCTGCAGTTCCCAACCAATCCCACAGTTGTACAATCACCGTGCCCAACCCAGCTTTCGCTGCTCTCCGGTTGCATTCCCCCTCCTGAATACGCGAAC
>JAFAGX010000671.1 GCA_019237515.1 Acidobacteriaceae bacterium | reverse complement strand
ACGCGAGATGGACAAACGCCCACACCAGCCACGCCGGCAGCCCCCAGAGATGCACGCCGAAAACGTTGGCCACCGCGGCCGCCCGCCCGATGACTGCGAGGTTTCCCTTATCGAAGTAATCGAACGGTGCCGGCGCTGTCTTGCCTTTTACTTTTTTCACGATCGCCTTCGCGGCGTAGGCGCCACCCTGCATGGCGACCTGCGCCACTCCTTGCAGCGGCTGGCCGTGTTTGTCGAGCGAGAAAGCCATATCTCCGACGACAAAGATGTCGGGAAATTTGGGGATGGTCAGGTCCGGTTCGACTTTGATTCTTCCGCCGCGCTCTGTCCCGGCACCGGTGCGCTGCGCCAGCGTTTTGGCCAGTGGAGATACAGTCACACCTCCTGCCCAGATAACAGTTTTTGTGGACAGCGTTTGCGTCAAACCGTTGGCTTGATAGCTAATGCCGTCGCGAGTGACCTCATGCACCATCGCGCCCATCCTGGTTTGCACGCCGAGTTTTGCGAGTGCTTTCACGGCATGGTCCGCCAGGTCTTCGGGAAATGCCATCAGGACACGTGGTGATGCGTCCAACAAAATAATCTGGGCATCTTTGGGATCGATGGAGCGAAAGTCATGTTTGAGGGTTTGCCGCGCGATCTCGGCAATGGCTCCGCCCAGTTCAACGCCCGTCGGACCTGCTCCCACGATCGTGAACGTAAGCCATGCGCGCCGCTCCGCGGGATCGTCTAATCGTTCTGCGACCTCAAATGCGTAGAGAATCTTGTGGCGAAGGGTGGTTGCTTCTTCGACACTCTTGAGCCCTGGCGCCCATTTCTGCCATTCGTCGTGTCCGTAATAAGAGGTTTTTGAACCCGCAGCCACGATCAAAAAGTCATACTCGAGACTCGCCCCGTCTTCAAGCAGCACGTGCTTTGCTACAGGGTCGATGTCCATAACGTCGCCTAGCCATACACGCGTATTTTTCTGGCGGCCCAGGATGCCGCGTATCGGTGCTGCAACTTCGCCCGGAGAAAGCGAACCGGTAGCGACTTGATACAAGAGCGGTTGAAAAAGGTGGTAGTTGCGGCGGTCAATAAGAGTTACATCGACGGGCGCGGATTTCAGGGCCTGGGCGGCGGAGAGACCGCCGAAACCACCGCCTATGATGATGACCTTCGGTCGTTGATTTGAAATCTTACTCATAATGTTTTTGCACTCCATTTCTTCGGAACTTCTGATCGACTGTTTCTGGTTCGAACCAGAACCACAATCGATCTCGGTGCGACGGAATAACTAAGCGCTTGCAGAGGTTCGCCGCGCTCTGAGAAATCATCGGGACTTGTCAAGGCAGTATCCACAATTCGTATCCACTCTTCTGGCGTTCCTTCCTGGACCTGGAAATCGAGTTCTTCCCAGTACGCGTTGATCATCACGTAGATGTCGTCATCGTCTTGAGAAGTTCCGTGCAAGCAGAACGCCAAACTGTGCGAGTCGTTGGAGAGATCAGTTTTCTCGCCCGTTCCGTACCAATCGATATCCTCGCGCCAAAACCGACTGCGGCTTAAAGAAGGATGACTCTTGCGAAACCCAATCATGTTCTTAAAGAAACGAAAAACATCGCGATTCGTCTGGAACTGGCTCCAGTCCAGCCATCCGGTTTCGTTGTCCTGGTTATAAGGATTGTTGTTGCCGAATTGCGTATTGAGAAATTCGTCGCCAGCACGGAACATCGGGATGCCGTTCGAGAGCATGAGGAGACAGAAAAGATTCTTTACCTGCTTGCGGCGAAGAGCCAGCACTTCCGCGGGCGCACCTTTGTCGCCTTCGTAACCGGAGTTCCAGCTGTAATTCGCATCCATGCCATCCTGGTTGTTGTTCCCATTCGCCAAATTGTGCTTTTCGTTGTAGGCGACGAGGTCGTACATCGTGAAGCCGTCATGAGAAGTGACAAAGTTTACGCTCTGGTAGGCGTGATAAGCATCGACACGATCATCGGGAAAAAGATCGTCACTGCCATACAGACGGCGCATGATCTCCGGAACCATCCCCGTGTCACCTTTGACAAAGCCGCGAACATCATCGCGAAACCGCGCATTCCACTGCAGCCAGGTGATGCCGGGGAATCCGCGGCCGAGTTGGTAAGCACCGGTGTCCCAGGGCTCGGCGATCAGGCGCAACTTGCCTAACTCCGGATCGGCTGCAATTTCGGCGAAGATCGGCGCATGCCCCCAGTTGAGAGATCCGTCGGCATTGCGGCTGAAGACGGACGCAAGATCGAAACGGAAGCCGTCAATGTGCATTTCGCGTTTCCAATAACGCAAGCTATCCATCACCATCTTGCGGACGTGGCCGCGACCGAAGTTCAACGTGTTGCCGGTGCCCGAGTAGTTCGCATAAGGGTTGGTTGGGTCCGACGACATCATGTAGTAGCTGGCGCTGTCGAAACCTTTGTAGCTGTAAATCGGGCCCCGGTGATCTCCTTCACAGGTGTGGTTGTACACAACGTCCATTACGACTCCGATGCCGGCCTCGTGAAACGCCTTCACCATGTTTTTGAATTCGATGTGCTGGTCGTCGGCTCCGCTGCTCGCGTACTGGGCGTGTGGCGAAAAGAAATTTAAGGGCATGTAGCCCCAGTAGTCGCCTTCTTGAGGGTCACGCTGAAACACGGGCATCAGTTCGACAACTGTGATGCCAAGCTCTTTCAGGTACGGGATTTTTTCAACCAGTCCGGCGTAGGTTCCGGCACGAGATGGATCCACGCCGGAGTTCGGATTCTTCGTGAAGCCCTTGACGTGAAGCTCATAAATGACAGCATCAGACTCGTGAAGCGGCGGAGAGGAGCCTCCTTGCCAATCAAAGAGCGGGCCTTGTGAAGGCAGCACGCCGAGCGGAGCGTGGCCTGCATTCGATCCTTCTCTCATGGCCAGCTTGCGGTCAAACTCAGGCGGAAAGAAAACGCAGGTTGCGTACGGATCAAGCAGGACCTTCTGCGGGTCAAAACTATGAATGTGGACAACTGCTTCGCCCGAAACCGAGTATGCGTAATAGCGGGCGTCTGCAATTTCTCTGAGCGGGATGCGGCAATGCCAGATCCGACCTGATTTGTTGCGCAGAAAATCGAAACGGTAAGCCAGAAGGGGATTGACCAGATCGGCGGCCGAATAAAGTAATAAGGTGACGCTTTCGGCATTTTCAGCATGGACGGCGAAGTTGAAGGCTTGCTCTTCTTCAATCCATGTCGCGCCGAGCGGTAGTGGGCTGCCCTCGACCTGCTCCCAACTTGGGCGCATCGCGGATCTCATGCTCGGCATAGTAGCGACTGAATGCATTTGAAGCAAAGAGTTCACTGGACCCCGTCGTGTAGTGCGGGCATTCTTGCCCGCGATTGGCGGACAGGAATGTCCACCCTGCATGTTTTGCATTTCGCATTCCAGATCGGTCCGATCACGATCGGCGTCAGATCCAGGAGCTAGACGCGGAACCGGATTGGGTACGCCCCCTTGGTCCGCGCGAGATGACGGGCATTCGTCAAGTGCCAATGGCCGCCAAACACATACCTGAGTACCACAAGCCCTAGTCCCGTAAATTCAAAAGGTTGGCTCTGTCCCGTAAACGGCTATGGAGATGCTCAAATTCATGCGCGACCGCGCCGAGGAGCGCCTGAATACAAATGGCAACTTCTCCAGTACCTGCAACCACTCCACCCCCGGCAAGCGCTCCCCACTTAGTCGAGCCTCCGCCTTCGCGCCTCAAATCCGCTGGGCAAAAGTACGGAACACCGCTGATCGTCCTTGCTTTGGCGATCGCCATTGTTGTGACGCTTACGCGCAACTGGAATGGCTGGGAAGGGGCACACGTCGAGCAGGTAACCAATGACGCCTACGTTCGAGGGGATCTCACGCCGCTGAGCACAAAAGTTCCCGGCCTGGTGCGTGAGGTGAAAGTTAATGACTACCAAGAAGTTCACAGAGGCGACATCCTGGTTCAACTCGACGATGACGATTACAAGGCCCAGGTGGCACAGGCAGTGGCCGGAGTCGAAGCTGGAAAAGCCGCCCTGGTAAACAACCAGCGGCAGCGCCAACTCGAGGATGCAAAGATTGAACGCGCGCTCGCCGGGATCGATCAAGCCAACGCCGAGATTGACGCGGCACAAGCTGGGAAAGAAGCCACGCAAGCGGATGTAACCCGCACGCGTGCGGAACGGACCCGCCAGGAGGCGCTCCTCAAGACCAGTTCCACGACTCAGCAGACAGTTGAAAAAGCAGTTGCCGATGAAGAGCGCTTCTCCGCGCAGTACGCAAGCCGCGATGCTGACTTGGCGCAAGCACGCACTGCGCTGCGAAGCAATACATTGGCGGCAGAAGCGGAGCGGCGAAGCAAAGCTGTACTTGAAGCCCAAGACAGCCAGCTCATTGCCGACCTTCACGCCAAAGAAGCCGCACTCGAGGTAGCGGAAGTCAATTTAGGTTACACGCGAATCGTTGCTCCTGCTGATGGCAGCGTGGGCGAGCGGCAGGTCCGGCCCGGACAACTGGTCTCTCCCGGCACGCAGGTCATGACGTTTGTCGAAAACATCCGGTGGGTCGCAGCAAATTTCCGTGAGACGCAGTTGACCAACATAAAAGTCGGCGATCCGGCAGAGGTTCGCGTCGACACTTATCCCGGCAAAGTTTTCAAGGGAAGAGTTTTAGAGCTCTCCCCCGCCAGCGGATCACAATTTGCGCTATTGCCTCCCGACAACGCGACCGGCAATTTCACCAAAGTCGTGCAACGGGTACCAGTGAAAATCGCTCTGGATGACTCGACTCTCACGTCAGAGTTGCGTCCGGGCCTCTCCGCGGTAGTCACTGTCCGCACACGGCACTAATGGAACAAGTAATGGCCTCGTCTTCTATTGCGATTCCCGGCAATGCCCCAATCCGGATTGCGCAGTCTGCCGCTGCGTCGATGCCGAGTGAGATCTCGAAGAGTCCGGTGCTCGGGATTCTGGGTGTAATCACCGGCGCCGGCGTTGTCACACTTACCGGGCGCATGATTTCTCTGGGTCTCGCCGATCTCAAGGGCGGTATGGGATTTGGTTTCGATGACGGCGCGTGGATCAGCAGCGCCTACAACGTTGCCCTGATGTTCATTGGACCGTTCACGGTGTACGTCGGGGCTTTAATGGGAGCGCGGCGAGTTCTGATTTTTGCTGCGACTTCGTTCACTTTGATCTGTGTTGTGGCTCCGTTCATCCACAGTTACAGCCTGATGATTTTTGCCATGGTGCTAGCAGGCCTTACCTCAGGAACGTTCTATCCCCTGACGCTAACCTTCGCACTGCGCAATATTCCACTTCGATATCTTCCGTACACCGTCGCACTGTACGCGACCTTTGTGGACGGAGCCGTCAACATTGCGCCATCGCTATACGGTTGGTACCGGGAGCACCTCTCGTGGCACTGGATATTCTGGAACTCCGCAGTAATTACGGCGTTCATGATGCTTTGCGTTTACTTCGGAATTCCCAAACCCACGCCTGCGGCTAAGAAATCAGACTCGCCTCCGAGCTTTGCTGGTTTTGTGTACTGGAGTGCGGGGCTGGCCATGCTTTACGCAGCTATCGATCAAGGTGAGCGGCTTGACTGGTGGCGTTCCGGCCTTTTCAACGCATTGTTCATCGGAGGGTCTTTCCTGGTTATTGGAGCCCTCATTCGGCGCCTGCGAATGCCTAACCCTCTGGTCGCAGTGCCCTACCTCCGGCAATGGAACACTATCCTGCTGGGCATCGCATTGTTTTTCTTCCGCTTTTGTCTGGTGTCGACCATCATCTTGATTCCCCAGTCGTTGGCCATTCAGGGATTCGTTGCCGACGAGATTGGCCCAGCGATCATTTGGAGTGCCCTGCCACTGATCTTCATCGCGTTCATTGCCGGGCTCCTGCTGGCGAAAAAGGTAGACTCCCGTTTCCTCCTGGCCTCGGGTTTTGTGTGCATGGCCATTGCCTGTTATCTGAATGCGGATCTCACCAGCGCCTGGTCGGCGTCGAATTATTACCGCACCGAATTACTTATGGGAGTCGGGCAGGCATTCGCGTTTATTGGTTTGGTCGGAACCATCATTTTGCAGGGAATTTTCTCAGGAGGGTTGTCGAAGCCGCAGTGGATTTTGACCTTCTCCGCCTTCTTTCACACTGTACGGATATTTGGAGGAAATCTGGGTGCCGTTTATATGGGGCACTTCGTCGCGCAACGGGAGAAGTTGCACTCAAATCTTCTGGGCCTGCACGTTCAGAGCGGAAGCTGGATTACCGATAACAGTATCCACCAACTGGCCGCGGGTTTGTTTTCAAAGTCATCCGGAGCCGCGACAGCTACCGGGCGGGCAGTTGGCGTAATCAGCGGCCGGCTTCGTCTGCAGGCTTACACGCTGAGCATCAACGATGGCTTTTATCTGGTGGCTTGGGCGTGCGTAGTCATGCTGTTGCTAATTGTCCTGATGCGCAAAGCTCCGCTGAATTATGCCGATCTCACCGCGATTCAGGAACAACTGCACCCGTCTCAGGAGGCGAAATCATGAACGCTCATCAAAATCCGGCTAATAGCGCGTTCCGCCACTGGGCGATCGCCATTGTCTCTGTTTTCAGCTTGTTGACGTCTGCTTTGGCGCAGCAGCCGGAATCAAACGTTCCCCGCAGTATCAACCTGCATGAAGCTGTGGAACTGGCCTTGAAGCACAACCACGTCGTTCGAATCGCGGCCCTTCATGTCGAAGAAGAGCAGCACGCCAAAGAAGTTGCCAAAAGCGCCTACTTGCCAACCCTCAGGAATGACAGTATCTTCACGCACGCCACCGACACGGAGTTCATCGCAATCCCGGAAGGTGGGTTAGGAGTCGTAAGCGGTACACCGATTCCCGGACACCAGTTCACGATTAATCAGGGCGAGAAGAACTTCGTCACCAGTGGTACTGGGTTGACCCAACCCCTCACCGAACTGTTCAAGATCAAGGCAGGAAATGACGCAGCACGCGCAGACCTGAACGCGAGCCGCGAAAAAGCCCGCGGAGTTGAGAATGACGTAGCCCTGAAAGTTCGTCAGATTTACTACAACATTCTAGTAGTGCAGTCGAAGCACCAAGCCATCGAAGCGAACATTCGCGCGACCGAAGACCTGCAGAGCGAACGCGTGCAGCAGGTGAAGTACGGCAGCACCCTTGAAGTAGATCTGATCGAGAGCAAAGCGCAGTTATTGCAGGCGAAACAGGAACTGCTTACAACGGAGCTGCAACTCACGGATCTGCGATTAAAGTTCAACGATATCGTGGGACTCCCTCTCAAAACAGACGTTGCTCTCGATTCGAATATCCCGGCCCCCGCAGAAAGTTGCAATCGCGAGCAATGCATAAAACTTGCTTTGGATTCCCAGCCGGAAATCACCGAAGCGCGGGCTGAGGTGGAGAAAGCTTCGGCCGGCGTGCGAGCGGCCAAACGCGAGTACATCCCGGACCTCGAGGCATTCGCCCGTTACAGCTACCAGGACAATGTTCCTTTTCTCGCCCGTAACTTCGGAACGTTTGGCGTTCATTTTGGTTATAACCTGTTCGACGGCGGAAAAAAGCGGGCCACACTGCGGGAGCGTGATGCCCAGTTGGCACAAGCCAAAGAAAATTTAGCGCGCATCAGCGACGAGGTCGAAGTACGAGTGCAAACTGCCTATAACAAGGTGGAGCGCACGCAGCAGATGATCGCGGTTTCCCAGGAACTGCTTGCCACCCGTCGCGAGGCGCGTCGAGTTTCCGTCCAGCAATTACAGCAGGGCACTTTTTTGCGCTCGCAGGCCGATGCCGCAGTGGCGCAAGAGTTCGAGGCCCAGACGCTTTTGCTGCAATCCCAACTGGAATACGCTCAAGCACAGGACGAGTTGACCGACGCAATTGGAGAAACGGCAAGGTGATTGCAGGTTGTATGCAATACCGTGCGAGAGCAACGCGCGGATTCAGGAGACCGGACACTCAACGCATGCATGCCGCTTTCAAGTCGAATGGAGTTGCAATCGTCGCGGTTATGGTTCTCCTGCACACCCGTGCCTCCGCTCAACAGCAGACGGATCTACAGCAACAACTCCAACAATTGAAACAACAGTACGAACAGACCACAAAGGACTTGCAGCAACGCATCACAGTTCTCGAACAGCAAATCGAAACCCAGAAGCAAACCGAGGGCAAAACCAAGGAAAGCACGATCTCTGCGGCTGAATTGGCGGGTCAGCAAGCCGCCCAAGCGGCAGCTGGCGGAAACTCCAATCAAGTAGGGGCGAAGTTTCAAGGCAAGTTGTCACTACAGCCGACCTACGACGAGTTGCAGGAGGCGGACAAAAAAATCGAGGGTTTGGAACAGCAGATGGGTGCCTTCGAATTTCACGGATATCTTCGGTCGGGATACGGATTGAATAGCGAAGGCGGGCAGCAGGTCGCATTTCAAGCCCCCGGCGCAGAAGCGAAATACCGACTGGGAAACGAAGCGGAAACTTACGGGGAGTTCATCTTCGTCAACAATTGGCTGAACCCGCAACAACATCCCGACGAAGCCTGGATCAAAACCGAGATCATGGTCGAAGCAAATACCACCGACTCCACGAACTATGCCGCGTTTCCGCAGACAGTCGTGAATGGAGTGGCGATGTCAGGTGGAAACGACCAGTTTCGATTGCGCGAGGCCTTTGTTCGCGGCGGGCACTTTTTAGGCGATAGCCAACCAGACGCGGTCTTCTGGGCCGGCGAAAGATATTACAGGCGCCAGCATGTTGAGATCAACGACTTCTACCCGCTCGATCTCAGCGGTTACGGTGCCGGGTTCGAAGATTTGAACGTGGGCATCGGCAAGTTGGCCGTAGCGTTTCTGGCCGGCTCGCGACCGGATATCACAACCCAGAATGGCAATTACTCAAAGAGCAATGTTGATGTGCGCTTTTACGACCTGAAAGGGCCATTCGGTCTGTATGGCGGTTGGTTTGATTTTGCCACCAGCAAAGGCGGTACGACCCCCGACGGTACAGTAATTCCAACCAGCAGCGGTGAAGCCTTTGGATTCAAGTTCCAACGTCTGGAGTGGCACGGTGGCTACCACGCCTTCACTATTCAGTATGGAACCGGCGCTGCCAGCAATTTCAGTTCGAACGGAAGCGGAACGGTCGTTGAGAACCCCACTCCATTTATCAACAGCCAGGCTCAATTTTTGATTACCGAACAGGTTTTGATCCAGCCCAACGACAAGTTCGCGGTCATGCCGATCTTCGTCTACCAGCGTACGAAAGATGGCAACCCTCTGCATCCGTGGCAACAATGGGTATCATTCGGTGCCCGCCCCGAGATTTTCTTTACCAAGTGCCTCTCTTTGGCGTTT
>JAFAGX010000042.1 GCA_019237515.1 Acidobacteriaceae bacterium | reverse complement strand
TCGGCGGTAACCGGTCGTGACTTGCGCAATGCCGAACCGTCGCGCGACGAAAACGGACAGCCCTCCGTCAGTTTTAATTTGACGAATGAAGGCGGGCGCCGCTTCGCCGCTTTCACTGGTTCTCACGTGGGTGACAATTTGGCGGTTGTGCTCGACAACAAGGTCCAGGAAGTCGCGGTCATTAAAGAGCAGATTCACGATACCGGCGTGATCAATGGCCGCTTAACGGAGCAAGAGGCGAAAGATCTCGGAATGATTCTGCGCTCCGGTGCTTTGCCCGCCGGAATCAAGTATCTCGAAGAGCGGACTGTCGGCCCGTCCCTGGGAAGCGATTCGATCCGCGCCGGCGTCACTGCGGCTGTCATCGGCATGTTAGCCGTGCTGGTTTTCATGCTGTTCTACTATCATGCCGCCGGTATCAACGCAGACGTCGCGCTAATCCTCAACCTGATCATCTTGCTGGGCTTTCTCGGCTTCAGCGGCGCAACCCTGACATTGCCGGGGATTGCCGGAGTGATCTTGACGGTCGGCATGGGCGTTGATTCGAATGTCCTGATTTTTGAGCGTATTCGTGAAGAATTGAGGAACGGCAAGACGCCGCCTTCCGCAGTGGAACAAGGGTTCAGCCACGCCTGGATCACCATTGTGGATACGCACGTGACCACGATCGTTTCCGCGATCATCCTGTTCATCTTCGGAACCGGTCCGGTGCGCGGCTTCGCCGTGACGCTTAGCTTTGGTTTGTTCGCTAATCTCTTCACCGCGGTATTTGTGTCGCGCGTTATTTTTGACTGGATCTTGTCACGCAAGCAGCGTGGTGAAGCCTTGAGCATTGGGTAGTAGCTAGTAGCGAGTAGCTAGTAGCTGGAAAGGTTTTTAACCGCTTGGAATTTTTTCGTAATCCGAATATCGATTTCCTGGGCAAGAAGTGGTACTTCCTCGCATTTTCCCTGGTCTTCAGCGTAGCCGGTGTCATTTCAATGTTGTTCTGGCACGGGATTCCGCTGGGCGTCGACTTTCGCGGCGGGACGCTGGTCTACGTAAAATTCGCGCAGCCGCCGAACGACAATGCGATCCGCGCCGCCATGGATCGCGCCGGGCTTCACAATGCCCGTATCCAGCGCTATGGCCCTCCCACTAGCAATGAAGTTCTCATTGACGTTTCCGAAAAGGAAACAAACGAGCAGGCTCTGGACCGCGCCAAAACTCAGATCATCAATGCTCTCGAGACCAATGCGCCGACAGACAAGCAGGACCTGAATAACGGCAGCGTTCTCAGCGTTAAAGACTACCTTCTACAAAAAGACCCGCTGCACCTGGGCACCGATGCCGATCAGCGCTACGGGCAGATCGCTCAAGCTGTTGTTGATTATCGTGACAAGACCAAGGGCGGCGTGCTGAGCTCGCTCGATGATCTGAAGAGCGTCGTCGACCCGGCGGTCGCGGCGTCTCTGAACGACGGCTTTTTCCTTTCCAACTTCGGCGTGCGCAACGTGGAGATTGTCGGCCCGCAGGTTGGAAAGCAGCTTCAGACGCAGGCAAAGCTGGCGGTACTTTACTCATTGGCAGGGATGCTGGTTTACCTGGCGGTCCGTTTTGAATGGATCTACGGTGTAGCTGCGGTGATCACCGTATTTCACGATACATTGATTACTGTAGGGGCTTTCTCGCTTACCAATAAAGAGATCTCTCTAACGGTTATTGCAGCCATCCTTACACTCATTGGTTATTCGAACAACGACACGATCGTGGTTTTTGATCGAATTCGTGAAAACCTCAAGTTGATGCGACGCGAGAAGCTGTCTGACATTGTCAATCGCAGCATCAATCAGACCTTGAGTCGAACCATCCTTACGGCGGGCCTGACTTTCCTCACGGTTTTGGCGTTGTACTTGTTCGGTGGCGAGGTGCTGCACGGCTTCTCATTTGCCCTGGTTATCGGCATTTTAATTGGCACTTATTCGTCCATTGCCATCGCCGCCCCGATTCTCGTGGCCTACCAGGATTGGCGGGCAAATCGGGGGAAGCAGCCGGTTATGGTAGCCCCCGGAAAAGCGAATAGCCCACGGGTCAAGGTGAAAGCTAAGGCATAAGTCGGCATCTCATCTGTCTGTCGTAGGCGGATGTTTGTGAATACTTGACATTTGCGTTAGTATCATCCGGTTTTCCAGTTTGCCAGTTGAGATGCACATTATCGGGAGCAATCGCCCGAGCCTCGGTGTCTAACATCAGTTAGGGACAGTGTAGGAGAACCCTCATGTTTGAAGACAGCCTAATTGAATCGGGTGGAAAACTGAGAACGAAGCGGGGGATAACGACCTCAATCTCCTTTTTGTTGCAGGTGGCTCTGGTTGGAATTCTGGTATTGATCCCGCTGCTGTTTACCGAGGCTCTGCCCAAGACGCAATTGATGACGTTTCTGGTTGCACCGCCTCCCCCACCCCCACCCCCTCCGCCGCCAGCTGCTGCTCCGGTGAAAATCGTAAAACAGGTGCAGACAGACATTGTTAACGGGCAGCTACGCACGCCAACCAAGATTCCAGAGAAAGTTCAGATGATTAAGGAAGACGAGGCGCCACCGCCGGTGATGTCCGCGGCCGGTGTAGTTGGTGGAGTTCCGGGCGGCGTCCCGGGTGGTTCAATGGGCGGCGTGATCGGCGGCATCATCAGTTCGACTCCGGTTGCTGTCCCTAAGGTGGCGACCCCGCAACGCGTCCGTGTATCTCAAGGCGTTACCCAAGGATTGTTGATCCGCAAAGTGCAGCCCAACTATCCACCCCTGGCACGGCAAGCACGCATCCAAGGAAGTGTGCTGCTGCAGGCGGAAATCAGCAA
>JAFAGX010000347.1 GCA_019237515.1 Acidobacteriaceae bacterium | reverse complement strand
AGAGCATTCGTCTCATCGAGGACAGGTTTGAGCGTCTTGAGCGCGTTCTGGAACTGGCCTTGGGCGAGTTCCGCGTTCACAAGGTTCATTTTGGACAGCAACAGGACGTTACGATCTGTTGTCTTAGACGCGCTACGTAGAGCTTGTTCGTAGAGGGCCGTTGCTGCGGGGACATCGCCGCGGTAGAACGCCGCGTCCCCCTGGCGATTTAGAATTTCCGCGATTACATCATCGTTCTTAAGGTCACGAGCTGAAGTGAGGGCCTGGTCTAAATTTTTGGCCGCAGCGTCGAATTGTCCTGCTTGCGAGAGTGCATCACCGTAGCCGCTGATAGCCTCTGCCATCCAGTAACTGTGCTCTTGCACGGCGCGGAAATCGTCGACAGCCTGTTTCTTTGAACTCACGGCGCTTCCGTAGCGGCCCTGGTATTCGAAGATCGTGCCGATGCTGAATCCTTCCATGGCGGCGCCATGCAGATCGTGCGCATCGCGATAAAGCTGCAAAGCTCGCATGTATTGCGACAAAGCCTGATCGTATTGACCCGATTTCGAAGAAACCTCGCCCAGGTTATGCAGAGTAGTCGCAACGTCGCTGGGGACGTTGATCTTTTCGCGTAATTGCAGGGCTTGTTCGAAATAGAGCCGGGCGTTGTCGTAATCCCCTTTAGCGAGGTATGTATTCCCGATGTTGTTGAGGCACAGCCCTTCGCCGTCCTGATTGTGGACGTCGCGCTGGATCTGAAGCGATTCTTTGAGGAACTTCAGGGCTTCATCGAATTTTCCGTGATCGTCTTCAAACTGGCCAAGGTTCACCAAAACTGCGCCAGTATCTTGGCGATCGCCGATATCGCGGTAGATCTGGAGTGCAGAGTTGTAGTTTTGAAAGGCAAGGTCAGATTTGCCCAGGCCGTCGTAGGTTTGTGCGATCTGGTTGAGACCGTCAGCGATTCCCTTCTTCTGGCCTAATCGCTGCCTGATTTCAAGCGCCTGCTTGTAATATTGCAGCGCATCATCGGGTTTGTTGAGGTAGGAATACGCCGCTCCCATCACGTGCAGGACGGTTCCCTTTTGTTCTTGATTGTCTAGTTGAATGGCTAAGCTGAGAGCGCGGTTCAGAGGATCAAGGCTAGCTTGCGGATTGCCGCTCAGAATTTCCACCCTACCCACAGCTAGCAGAGTGGCAGCGTCTTTGGGATTGTTGGCGAGGATTTTCTCGTAGAGTTCACGGGCTTTCGCGAAATCTCCGGTGTTCTCGTAAATGCTGCCCAAGGCTGCCTGGATATCCGGGTTATCTGGCGAAACTTTGGCCAGGTTCTGATAGGAGTCGATGGCTTTCGGAAAATCTTTTGCGATCCGGAAGTGGTCTGCTGTAATTAAATATTTCTCGGCAGGAGGAAGATTCTCGCTGAGATCGACGGATTTGCGGGCAGCCTGCTCCGCCTCAGTATCGTATCCGAGACGGGAGTAGGCCTCACCGGTTTTGGCGAATGCAAGCGCAAACCGCGAATCAGTGGCAGTAGCCGTTTGAAGCGATTTGAGCGCCTCCAAGTTTTTGCCCTGGCGCAACAACTCCAAACCCTGCTCATAAGCACGTAAAGCTTCGGGAGATTTCGACGAGGGCTGGAAGGAACTGGCTTTCAACTCTTGCAGGATGTCGCGGGAGAGGGCGAGGTTCTGCCTGACGGTTTCTGCCAAGCGGTCGACGGCGGCGGGAACATCTTTTTCACTGACATTCTCAATTTTCAGCGGCACGCGGCGATCATGCTTGAGATCCTGCAGGGTTGCGTCGACGCGAATCTGATCGCCAAATTTCGCGTATTGGCCCCAGACAAGGGTATCCGCATTGCTGAATTGGGCGACGCGGCTGACAGTTGCGGGGTCAATGCTTGCTCCAGGACCGATTCGCAAATCGGAAAGGACCTGATGCACGCGGTCCTGAGAGACCGTTCTGAGCTGGGCGGATTGGCCAACATCCGTGCTTAGCATTTCGGCCAGACTGGAGCCCAGCCAATCCAAGCTGGGATCTCCAGACGCATTCCGGAAGGGAAGAATCGCGAGCGAAACTTGCGGTCCGGCGCTGACGTGCTGCTTCGAGACGGGGAGCAATTTGTCACGAAAGAGCCACCCCAGGGACGCCAGCAGGATCACCGTCGCGACGGTTGCGATGAGTGGCCAGGGCAGGCCTTGTCCCCATGGGCCGACTTTGGCGTGGAAGCTGAGGGTTGCGGCGGCACGCTTGCCTTGCCAAGCCTCGAGGTCGGAGAGCAGATCAGCGGCAGTTTGGTAGCGCAGAGTGAGATCGCGTTCCAGGCACTTGCTCACGATATTGCTGACGGATCGTGGAATGGCTTCGTCGTGGTCGGAGACTGGAGCAACTTTTTCCTGGGTTCGTTTGACCAGGCTGGCAATCGCACTGTCAGCGGCAAATGGCATCTTGCCGGTCAGCAACTCGTACATAATCAGCCCGACGGTATAGAGGTCGGAGCGCTGATCCAGGGTTTGGCCGAGCGCCTGCTCGGGAGACATGTAGTCCATGGTGCCGACTAAGGCGCCGGTCTTGGTCATCCCGTCGGAAGCGATCGTGCGGGCGAGTCCGAAGTCCATGACGACGATTCGGCCGGTCTCGTCGCGCATGATGTTCTGCGGCTTCAAATCGCGGTGGATGACGTTTGTGCTATGCGCAGCCTCCAAGGCACGGCAGACTTGCTGGGTAATGTCGACGGCTTCTTCCGGGGTGAGCTTTTGCTTGCTCAGCAGCAACGAGCGCAAATCTTGGCCCTCGATGAACTCCATGGTGATGAATTTCACACCGTCGGCTTCCCCGAGGTCGTAGATACGAACCACATTTCTATGCGTGATCTGGCGAGCCAGCAGCAATTCCTGCTTGAAGCGGTCGATGATGCTTTTTTGTTTCGCCAATTCTGGACGAATGACTTTGAGTGCAACCGGGCGGTTCAGTTCACGGTCCATCGCCTTGTAGACAGCGCCCATCCCGCCTTCGCCCAGAAGGGCGAGAATTTCATAGCGGCGTCCCAACAACATGCCAGGGACAAGCATGTTTGCCGTGGCTGGGGCAGTTGGGGAGACACCGGCCATCGTCGGGGCGACTGTTGCGTCGATCATGGTCGGGGCGTCGTAAGGATTCACGGACGCAGGTTTTGGATCCACGTCCACCATAGTCGGCGCATCGAGCGGCTGATCGATGATGGTAGGTGTGTCGGAGCCTGCAGCGTCTGGAGAACTGGGTGGAGGGGTGAGAACCGCGGCTGCATCGCGGTTGTCCAGAGTGCCAGCTGTTGGCGGTTTCTCGTTCTGCTCGGGCTCCGGAACTTTCTTGGGAATGCTTGCCATACACCCCACAAACGCGAGAGTTGCTCCGGTTTGCTAGTATATAACGCTTTGTCGCTGTTCCGCGGGCATTCACGCGGTGTTTTGTTGATGGAGTCATTGGCCTCTAATGGCTATGGCTGCTGTGGATTTAACAACTTAGAGGAAATAGTTTGACCGGGTATCCACTCACTAGGAAGTCAGTATCTGCTGAGGATTTTCATTGGCCGGGGCCGTCGACTTTGCTGCGGATTTCTGTGTCTTTATGTCCAAAATCCAGGCCAAAATGGGGAGACGACCGCGTTCCGGTTATTTTGACTGGAAGCTCGGTTCCGGCTCCGTGTTTGCTGAAGAACGGGTCGACGGGTTTGAGGAGGACGGATTTCCAGCCCGTAGTCATGTGCGACAATCGCGCTTTCATGCGCGCTTTTCCGTGAAAGTCAAAGTCCTTCCCGTCCAAGCTGTAGTTGCCAATGAGGTCAACAGTGGTTCCCGGCACATCAAACCGGAGTTTTGAAAACGAGAGCATCCCCTCGCGCAATCGAAAGACCCCGTTCATATCCGACAAAACGTCCGGAGGGTCGGCAGCATTGGCCTGTTTTGGTTTGCCCTCGCTTCGGAGGCTGAGCGCATCCACTTTGTCCTGAATTTTTTCGTTGCTGAAATGCGAATCGCGAATGGAGAAGGTGCCATTGAGGCGGAGACGATCGGGCAAGTCTGCTGTGCCGGGTGATAGGTCAAACTTCGTGGTCAGCTCCGCAGCACCGCTCATCACCGGTGGACTGGTTCGGACACCCAGTTGGAGCAGATCCTCAATGCGGGCCGGCTTCACCTGCACGTTGAGTACGACCCTGTGTCCGTTGGGATCTTTGACACGCACAATCGATCCGTGTGCTACCAAACGGGAATGAAGCAGAGTGGCATCCACGGGATCGAGGTAAGTGTCGCCGCTGGTCCCATCCACTTTGGCATGGAAATGAGTGGCTAGCGGCACGGGATGACCGCTGATAGCGATGCGGAAATCGGGAGTTTCGGTTTTTCCGTCAACAATGATGCCACCGAGGGTTCCTTCGTAGGCACCTTTTGATGAGAGGATTCCGCCAATTCCCCGGATTGTGCTCAGGTCAGCGTGGGTGAACGAATACTCGCCCTTCACGGGAGTGTCGCGTGGCTCTTCCGGCTGCCAGGGACCGAAAAAGCCAGTTGATTGAATTTCTCCGACCGGCTTGGGGTTGATCAGTGTGGCATTAAACCGTAGGGCTTCGTTCGGCGCAATTTGCTGCATAGTAAGTTGCCGGATCTCGAATTCGAGCGGCAACTTATCGGGACGCGCGGTATTGATGATGAGTTGCGCGTGCTCACAAACGAATTCATCTACGTAAATCTTGTTTTTTATCTTTTTCAGGTGCAGATCGATCTCGCGCTGGCCACGGGGCGGAATGTTCAGTTCAAGTCCCTGAAGATAGACACGATGAATCCGCATGGGTGTATGCAGTAGGTTCAGAATGCTTGCGTGAAAGCGGAATTCTTCAACCGCGATTACAGGCTGAATGCCTGGTTCATGCGAGTTGGGGTCGAAGGTCGCGAAGACCTTCAGTCCTCCGCCATAAACCTGGAAACCGTTGGTGACAGACACGTGGAATACGGGCAATTCGACGCGAGCGTGAAAGCGCGCAGAAAGCGTTTCAATCACCCGCTCACGAAGGACAGGCTCAGCATAATGGACAGCGATGGGTAAACCGACGACGATGACAACAAGCGTTAGCAGGGCTGCCAATTTGATCCACTTCCAAGCAGATCGGCGAGAAGTTTGGGTGCGAGTTGTTATATCCATCGCCATGGATCGGCGGCAGCAAAAATGTCCAATCTAAGATGCTGTTCTGTGCACAACAGCAACCTGCGGGCAACCTCTTTTTAAGATGGGCATCACTTGCGATGGGATGCAGCTTCGGATTTTTGAATGGCAACCTCGCGAAGGTCGTACGTCCGGAGTGCCTTACGAGCACCTTCGCGGGCCATATCCGTACTCATGCGACGCTCCGCTTCATCGAAGGTATGTTCCGCATCCAACCGGGCGCGTTCGGCTTCGTCGTCAGCCTGTTTGAGGTCTTTGGCGGCAAGCCGAACGGCAGAAGAAATGTCCAAACCAGGCGGGTCCTGGGATTTCTTGACGGGCTTCTTATGGGTTGGCAGGTCCTGGTAAGCGTGCTTTAACTCGTCGCTCCAATTGGCTTTGGCCCTGCGATCGGCCTGATCCAGGGCGGCAGTGGCACGGTCGGCGACCTCACGCACGCGTGCTTTTTCCAGCAACCATCGCCATAGACCCCAGTCGATGGCTTCTTGCATCAGGGCTCTAGCTTCTTCGACGGCCGCAAGCTTTCGCATATTGAAACTATCTTGCTCGGGTATCCGGGAGTGCCGAGCAGCCGAGACCAGTTCCACTCACGATTTTATCGCTGGCCTGTATCAACCCAAGGCAGTTGGGAACCATCAGACAGCGTGCGTGCAGGAGACCATATGCCGATGTTGAACAGTGCTGTCCAGCTTGCAACAAAACCGATCCCCAGAGCAATCTCACCCAGGACTCACGCCATCATCGACTACGCGATGGTAGGGTCGCTTTTCGTGAGCGCAGCATTGTTCTGGCGGCGAAGCAAACGTGCTGCAGTTGCCGCGCTGATCGCGGGGGGCGCGGAGCTTGCCGTCAACCTACTGACCAATTATCCCGGAGGGGTCAAGAAGGTCATCAACTTCGAGACGCACAGAGAAATCGACCTGGGGCTGGGTGCCATGACGGCGACTTTGCCGGAATTTCTGGCCTTCACGGACGAGCGCGAACGGAAATTCTTTTTGGCGGAAGGCGCAATGATTACGGCAATCAGCCAATTGACGCGTTTTCCAGACAAAGCACGTCGGGCGGAGCGACGATATGCCGCATGATGCCGCCCCTTCTTTATGGAAATTTGGCGGGCTGGGCCCGGTTCAGCTCATTAAACTAGTAGTCCATAAAATCAGCGAAGATGAACTCTCGATTCGTTCCTCGTCGCTTTCTTATTATTTCCTGCTCGCATTGTTTCCGCTCCTGCTCTTTCTTGTTTCACTCCTGGCGGTGTTTGCAGGCCCTGGCACACAATTGCAGGAACATATCATTTCAGGATTAGGGCGGCTGGCCCCGGGTTCGGCTAGCGCGGTGGTCGAGAGGGTGGTACATCAGACATTCCAATCAAGCAGCGGCCTGAAACTCGCAGCCGGAATACTGGGAGCCCTGTGGGCGGCCTCAGGCGGAGTCAGCGCGGTCGTCGTTTCGTTGAACAAAATCTTTCAAGTGCCGGAGAAGCGGCCATGGTGGAAGCAGAAGCTTGTGATCATCGGCCTGACGCTGGCGATTTCCGCGCTCATTATTGTGGCGATCACTCTGGCGTTATACGGCGGCAAAATCGGGCAAGCGATTTTTTCACACGTCGGAGCGGGTAACATTTTTGCCGTCATCTGGAAAACGTTGCAGTGGCCCGTGGCCCTGGGCGCGATGTTCCTGGCATTCGCCATGATGTATTACTTCGCGCCCGATCTCGAGGAGAGGACGTGGTACTGGGTCAGTCCTGGAAGTGTGGCTGGGGTGATCATCTGGTTACTAGCATCCGTCGGATTTCGGTACTACCTGCATTTCTTCAACAGCTATAACAAGACCTACGGCTCGCTCGGGGCAGTCATCATTCTGATTCTGTGGCTTTACATCACAGGTTTCGCCATTTTGATCGGTGGCGAAGTGAACTGGGTGATCGAGAGCCAGGATAAGAAGACGCCCGCATTCGAGAAGCGAAAGCACGGAGTGCAACCAGAGGCCGCGTAAGTCGGGCGTGCTGCACACGCGGCACTCAGACCGAGGGATCGGAGGAGCTTCATGAGACGAATTTTGGCCGCCGTGGGTGTCGGAATTGGAGTAGTCGCGCTGCTCGCGCCGTTGACGCGAGCAATATCGAGACGGAAGCTGCGCACGGTCCGGGGACGGCTCAGGCCTGTTGCGCTGAATGCCCGGCGTGGGGGCGAACCTCAAGCTACAGATCCCGAGCGAAGGAATTACGGCGAACAACGAGTATCAGGCAATGCCGCGGAGCTTCTCAACACGATTAGCCGGGAGCATCTTTTGGCAGTTAGTGGGATCGGGCCGGTTCTGGCGGACCGGATTATTTCAGGTCGGCCTTACTCCTCGTTGCGGGAACTCAGAGAGCGCAAGATCCTCCCGCAGGGGGCTCTCGACGAACTCGAACGAGAGCTCACGGGCAAGCAGAGACGCTCCGCATAGTTGCTCGTCGTATTAAGTGAGTCAGGATGCGGCCGGAGCGGCTTCGATCTTACTCGTCGCCTTGTGCTTGCCCCTTTGTTCCCCTTCACTCTCTTCGTCGGCCGACTCACCGGCGGGCGTCTGCTGATCAACATACGCTTTGGCGATGCCGACAGCCAAGGCACGAACACGGGCAATCACACCGACGCGTTCGGTGACGGAGATTGCGCCGCGTGCATCGAGGATGTTGAACAGATGCGAGCATTTCAGACAGAGATCGTAAGCAGGTAGCAGCGGGAACCGGCGCTTGTCACTAATGGCACCCTCAGCTGACTTCTTCTCCTTCAGCGCAGAATATTGCTGCAACACTTGCTTGCATTCCGCTTCGTACGCCTCGAAATGCTTCCAAGCGTTTTGTACGTCAGCGACTTCGAAGTTGTACACGGAAAACTGAACTTCATCCGCAAGCCGCACGTCACCGTAGGTGGTAACGTGACCGCTCTCAGGATCACGAGCCCAAACGATGTCGTAAACTGAATCTTTGTCCTGCAGAAATGCGGCGATTCGTTCCAAGCCGTAGGTCAGCTCGGCTGAAATCGGATACAAATCTAATCCGCCGCACTGCTGGAAATAAGTGAACTGAGTGATCTCCAGGCCATCGAGCATGACCTGCCAACCCACGCCCCAGGCACTTAATGTTGGCGCTTCCCAATTGTCTTCTTCAAACTTGATATCGTGCTCGCGAAGGATGATTCCGATCGCGCTGAGCGACTGCAGATAAAGGTCTTGAACATTTTCTGGCGGAGGCTTCAGGATCACCTGCAATTGGGTATGTTTGTACAGGCGATTCGGGTTTTCTCCATAGCGGCCGTCGGCGGGACGGCGAGAGGGCTGAATGTACGCCACTTTGTATGGCCGCGGGCCCAGCACGCGGAGAAACGTCTCTGGAGCCATGGTTCCGGCACCCACTTCGAGGTCATAAGGCTGCTGAAGGACACAGCCACGCTCCGCCCAGAATGTCTGCAGGCGCAGGATCAATTCCTGGAAGGTGGGCGGATTTGTCTGGGATGAAGTCACTCCATTGAGTCTAGCATTTAGCAATTGGTAGTTAGCAATTAGCACTCACTCGAAATTCTTTCGAGCATCGTGGCGGTTATAAGTTTTTTTTCGATGTGACGCTGCAGGGTTTGCAAGAGGAATTTGCGCAGATCGGCTGCCTGGGTTTTTGAGCAAGAAGCAGAATCCAGCCTTTCGACTGGGATGCGGAACATTTGATCGCCCATTTTTCTCGAATGTGCAGAGATCTCGGACGAGGCCAGCCGTTTGTCGTCGATGCACATCAGTCCATCC
>JAFAGX010000493.1 GCA_019237515.1 Acidobacteriaceae bacterium | reverse complement strand
ACGCGCGAGCGGATATAAGGGAACAGCCACCCCTGCATTGAGCGGTAGACCTGCCGCATGGTCCAGTCGCGCTTTGCGGGAGGCACTTCGGGCCCCGGGTCGTTCAACTTCTCGGGATGCTGCGGAAACACCGGCTCGGGTAAAGTGAGCCCCTTGGGTTTGGGCACCGGAACGGGCCCAGGAGTGTTCATAAGCAGGTTATGGATATCGACATCAATACGGAACTTGGGTGCCGTTGCCATCAGGTATCCTCCTGGAAGAGTGAGGTGTTTTTTGAGATTGTAGACGATTCTCCACTTTTGGTTTCGATTTAGATGTCCGAGGGTACGGGAAGGTAGCAGATTTTCGCTGTCGAAATCGATCCGCTCTGAACTCTTAACTGAACTCTTAACTGAACTCTTAAACGACGAAATGAGATCGACGACGGAGCTGAGGAAATCACCCACTGGACCACCGCGAAGGTGGAAGAGTCCTCCCGCTGCGTGCGTCGGGCGCTACTTCCGGCCAAAGCGAAACACAATTCCGGCGGAGAGGCGGTTCGAGAGGGTGTTCGCGCCGCCCGAGCGTGTGACGAAGAAATCGTCGGCGAGACGGAAAGCAAACCATCCATCTCGATGCGGAGTAATGTCGGCACCGAAGCCTCCTGCAAAGGCGAATGGCAATCCGCCTCCCGTGACCCCCCCGGACGAAGCATTGAAGTGCGAGCCGCCAACCAGCGCGGGTGCAAACGGCTCGAAGCGCGGGAACCGGCGATAAGTAACCCGCGGGCCCAGGGTGAACGTCTCTCCAGTGAGGCTTTGCGAAGGATAGCCGTGATAGGCGCCGAAGTCGCCGGCGAGTCCCAGCCAGCTATTGAAGTTCCACGCCCCTGAGACACTGCCGCCATCCATGCCGATGGTGTAACCCTGCAGCACCTGAAAACGAGAGTAACTGATCGCGACCTCAATTCGAGGCGCGTCCTGCGCGGAGAAAGTAGTGGTCACGAAAAGAGAAAGCACGGCCGCGGCCCACGGACTTCTTTTCATCGGCATCTCCAGCGTCAGAGTCCGATCACGTAACCAGACACGTGCCGCCACAACAGAGCTTTCAACGCCAGCCGGCCCGCGAGTTTATCGCAAGCGCAGCGGGATGATGTCACGCAAATGTAAAAACTGCCAGCAAAGATTTATCGGATCACGCCTCTACAGAATGTTCACCGCCCGGGCGGCGAGCAGGACGAGAATCGAGAGGGAAATGAGCGATTGCAGCATCGTTGCCAGCTTCGCCCAGCGCGAGAGAACGGCAGTGTCGGTCGGCGAAAAGGCGGTGCTGGTGTTGAATGCAACAAATAGATAATCGAGAAACTGCGGCGACCAGCCGTCGTACTCATGCTCACTCGAAAGCTGCGGGAACAGAAACGCACTGGCGATCTTGCAACGAGAATGATCGCGGCCCAGGGGACCGCCAGCGTCCAGCTTCCAATACCATAAGGCGGACACCAGGACGTTGGTGATCCATAATGCCAAGGCTGAACGTAATAGCGACCTAGGCATCTCGCGATGAGAGGGAATGCCTTGAACGAGGAAGATGAGCGAAACGATCATCGCCACGGTAATCAGACCCAGCGCGACAAAGGTCAACATTCGCGTGATCTTGAAGTAGCCGCGGCTGTTGGTGATCACGATGGGAATCATGAGCACAAAAATCACAACCAGGAGCAGCCAGCCCGGTCCCAGCGAAAGGGGCTCGGGTAGAGCCCAGAAAACCCCAGCCGCTGACAGCATGGCGAGGAAAGCGGGCCATCGTGGTTCCCGGGTCGAAATGCCCATAGCGATGAAAGTGGTTAGTAGTCTAAATGCAGCTTTGGGATGCCGCCAAGGTTAGGGCTCAGGGATTGTCCTGAAGATGGTAGGCCCGAATGGATTCGAACCATCGACCTCTTCCGTGTCAAGGAAGCGCTCTGGACCAGCTGAGCTACGGGCCTATCCGGACTGCTTGTGTCCAATTTTACGAGCGGCGGGCAATTCCGGCAACGTTGAGTGCCACCCCACAACGACAAATCTGAAGCCAGGAATTTGAAATCCAAAAGATGGAAGGTCTGCTGGAGAAAGTTTGGCGGCGGGAAGAGGTCCCGCCGCCATTCTCGTTTGAGTGCTCCAGGAACGCACTCTACTCAGAAAACTATTGGACTTCGAATGACCAGACTGAGTTGAACGCAAACCCATCGCCTGTATTCTGACTCAGGGTAGTAGGAGAAAACTTCTTGTCCTTCTTAACCGGACGCAAAGCAATGGCATACTCGCCCTTCGCCAGTGGAGAGTTGGGCTGCAACTGATAGCTTCCAGCAGCAGACTTCTTGGCTTGCCCCGGTATGCGCTCTTCCACAAATGACGAATACAACTGCCAACCAGCGGAGGAAGCTTGCAGGTCGTCCGGTTTGGCTTCGGTTGCTCCGACTAATCGAAAATTGTTCGTGGTTGGCTCCAATTTCAACAACACAGGCTCGTAGTCATCTGCATTGACACCGGAAACATTTTCGTACCGAACCTCGAACACCGGCTGGGCATTGCGTATCACCGTATCCGATTTCGGACCGGGAATCGCCCAAACTTCTGTGATCGTTTGATTGCGATGCGACAGCAGGTGGCCGGCCATCATTGCGCCTCCAATCATCGGATTTGCCATCATCATCGTGCTTCCCAGGTTAGCGCCGGGGGCCATACCCGCTGCTTCAGCATTCTGACCAGCGCCATTCCCGCTGGGAGGCACGCCACCGCTCATATTTCCGTGGGACGCTAATGCGCCGAGAGACGAGGGGTTCGTCTTGGTCTCGCCAA
>JAFAGX010000492.1 GCA_019237515.1 Acidobacteriaceae bacterium | reverse complement strand
CGGAAGATGACAGCGCATCGAAAGCGACCGACGAGCTGCTTAGGGTATGGAGTGACTACTTCGAAAAGCCCGCGGTGCAGTCGGGCCTCAAGCCTGCCGAACTGGTAGTCCTGCGCTCTCCTTACCGGTTAGTGATCGGTCCAATTGTCAGCTACGTGTTGGAGCTGGAGCGGAAAAATCCAGATCGGCAAATCGCTGTTCTGGTTCCCGAGTTGATCGAACGGCGCTGGTATTACTACTTTCTTCACAACCAGCGTGCTACGGCCCTGAAGGTGTATCTCTATCGCAAAGGCACGGGCCGGATCATCGTCGTCAATGTGCCGTGGTATCTGCAGTCATAACTTCTCACTAGCTAACGAACAGAGAATGGCATCGATTAGGCCGGGAATGGTGTATTCCTTGGCCTGAATATTGACGGGCAGTCCGAACTCGCGGAGTGTTGCTGATGTGACCGGGCCGATCGAGGCGAATCGGACGCGTTGCAAAAGGCTTTGTTCTGGTAGCAATGTCACGAAATTCCGAACTGTTGAAGAACTGGTGAAGGTAACTACATCGGGGCGGCATCTTGGATCTTTAAGGCAAGCGCGCAATCGAGAACGGGAGGAAGCCGGGACCACGGTTTCATACGCTTCGACGACGTCAATCTTTGCCCCTAATTTGGCGAGTTCGCGAGGAATGACGTCCCGAGCGACTTTTGCGCGAGCCAGAAGCACGCGGTTGCCTGAAATCCGATTACGGAGACTCTTGACCACCGATTCGGCTACATATTCGTCAGGCATTACATCCACACAAATGCCGCGCTTTTCGATGGATTTTTTGGTGGCCGGGCCAATAGCTGCGACCCTCAGGTGAGCTAGTCCGTTTCTCGTAATGCGTAATGTCTTGAGGCGTTCCCAAACGGCCTCAACCCCATTCACGCTGGTCAGAATCATCCAGTCATAGTCGCGTAAGTGCTTCAAAGCCGAATCCAGCGGGCGATACGACCTGGGCCTGCGGATTTCGATAAAAGGAATTTCGATCACATCGGCGCCGAGCTTGCGTAAGCCGCTCGAGAGTGCTCCTGCCTGATGGCGAGCTCGGCCGACGAGAACGCGAATGCCGGAGAGAGGCTTTTGGGGAGAGCTTCGCGTGAGGGAAGTTGTCGAAGCAGATTTTTGTTTGCGAGACTTCACGGCTGTTGCGGCAGAGCCGTGCCCTGACCGTAGACCGCCTCGAGGATCTCCTCGCCACCACGGCGCAACAGCGCATCTCCTGTGGCTTCGCCGAGAGCCACTGGATCGGTGCCGTCGCGCGACTCGCGGATTACTGCTGAACCGTCAGGATCCGCTACAACGGCCTGAAGGTGTATGCGTCCGGCTTGAACCACTGCAAAAGCGCCGATGGGAACCTGGCATCCGCCGCCAAGCTTATTGAGTAGCGCTCGTTCGCAAGTGGTGGTGGCGCGCGCCTCAGAATCGTCGAGGAATTCGAGTTCTCGTCGGGTGGCCGAATCGCCGGTGCGAATCTCAATTCCCAGTGCGCCCTGTCCCGCGGCCGGGCACATGATCTCGGCTGGAATGATTTGTTTCACGAGCTCAGTTTTGCCCAGGCGATTGAGCCCGGCGGCGGCCAGGATTATTGCGTCGAAATCACCGGCTTCCAGCTTGCGCAAGCGCGTGTCCACGTTGCCTCGCAACGGGTGGACTTCGAGATCGGGCCGAAGGGCCATTAATTGAGCTTGGCGGCGCAGGCTGCTCGTGCCCACGCGTGCGCCCTGAGGCAATTCATCGATGCTGGCGTGTTTGCGAGAACAGAAGACATCGCGCGGGTTCTCCCGTTTGGTGATCGCAGCAATTTCAAATCCTACCGAAATCTCGGTGGGCAAGTCTTTGAGGCTATGCACCGCGAGATCAACTCTGCCCTCCGCCAATGCCTCTTCAATCTCTTTCGTAAACATGCCCTTTGTTCCGACTTTGGCCAGTGCCACGTCGGTGATTTTGTCGCCCGTGGTCTTGATGATTTCGATTTCGACCTGGTGACCGCGTTCGCGCAGCAGGCTGGCGATGTGGTTGGCTTGCCAAAGCGCCAGTTGGGAGCCACGAGAGCCGATGCGCAGAAAGGCCATCAGTTCTCGCCTCCGGAATCGCCGGCAGATTTTGCTTTGTTCTCTTGCAGGTTGAAAAGCCTGCGCACCAGTTCGACCACCGTAGTCGCTTCGGAATCGCGAGCGGCGGTTTTCAAAGCGCTTATGGGCGTGTGCATGATCTTGTTTACGATCCCCCGAGTGAGAGTCTCGATCGCAAGCTCCTGCTCGGGCGAAATCGCGCCCAGCCTGCCCCGAACCCGATCGATCTCCGCCTGACGAATTGTCTCGAGGTGGTCCTGCAGTGAAACGATAGTGGGAACAACGTCGAGCGTCTGAATGCGCGCCTGAAACCGTTCGACTTCAGTATCAATGATGTCGTCTGCTCTCTCGGCTTCTTTCTTGCGATCGGCAACATGGGAAGCCACCGCCTGCTGCAGGTCGTCGATGTCGTAGACAAAAATACCGTCCACTTTGTTCATTTCCGGATCGACATCACGCGGAACAGCGATGTCAATGAAGAACATCGGGCGGTTCTTGCGGCGACTTAAAAAGAGTTCGCCGTGCTCGCGCCGGAAGATCGCATGGGGTGCACCGGTAGAAGTGATTACGATGTCCGCGCGGTCGCAGGTTTCATACAAGCGGCCAAACTCGATTGCCTGGCCATTGAATTTCTGCGCCAAGCGGATCGCGCGATCATAGGTACGGTTGGCGACGAAAATCGATGCGGCGCCATGCGCCAGGAGATGACGGGCGGCAAGTTCTGTCATCTTGCCGGCCCCGACGAGGTAAACGTGCTTTCCGTTCAAAGAGCCGAATATCTTTTTAGCCAACTCCACTGCCACTGATGCGACCGAGACAGCCGACGACCCCACCGCAGTTTCGGTGCGAACGCGTTTGGCAACGGCGAATGCGCGGGTCAACAGTTGATCGAGTTGAGAATTAACAGCCCCTACCGCCCGGGCAGTGGCATAAGCTTCTTTCACCTGGCCAAGAATTTGGGCCTCACCGACTACCATCGAATCCAAACTCGAAGTCACGCGGAACAGATGCCGGACGGCATCCTTTTCGTGATACTCATACAAATGAGGATCGATGATCGAGCGGTCCATGTTGAAAAACGAACCCAAAAAGTCCCGCAAATCAGCTCCGCCATTTTGCGTTCGGGCCAGCAACTCGACGCGATTGCAGGTGCTCAGGATCAATCCTTCCTGGACGCCGGGATGCTGGGTGAAGATCCGCAGCGCTTCGGGGAGCCGGGACTCAGGAATCGCGAGCCGTTCACGCACCTCAACCGGCGCAGTTTTGTGATTCACGCCGATGAGCTGAAAGGTCATGATTTCGCGAACCTGTGAATGGCGCTGAAATAGTTAGCTGCCCAGGCGATCAGGGCAAAGACGAACGCACTGGCGGCAAGATACGCTGCACGTCGGCCACGCCAGCCCGCACTCCACCGCGTGTAAAGCAAAACCAGATACACAGCCCACATTAAGAGCGAGAGCAGGATCTTGGGATCGAGCAGGTCCACACGTCCAAACGTCGACTGAGCGACCACAGTGCCCGCCACCAGCCCCAGCGTCATAAATGGAAAACCGAGCAGCAGGGAACGGAAGCCAATCTCGTCGATGACCTCAAGGGCCGGGAGCCGGGAAAGCATTCCATTTGGCTGCTTGGATTTGAGCGCACGCTCCTGAACAAGGTACAGCAAACTCGCACCAAAACTGAGGACCAGCGCAGCGTAACCGGTGAAAATCAAGGCAATGTGGGCGAACAGCCAGCCCGTTCGCATGGTATTGGAAGTGACCAGGAAGGGAGCTTCGCCACTGGCGGCTATGAAGGTCAAAATGAATACCAGCGGGAAAACCACGATGCCGGGAGAAGTGGTCTTGTAAACCATGTAAACCAACAGAAAAACGACCATGATAAGAAAGCCCAAGACCGACTCGGCGTTATGTACAGAGGCCATGACCATCTGCCCGGATTGCAGGAAAGCATCCGTTAGAGACACGAAGTGGAACACCATTCCCAGATAGGCAGCATGCAAAGCGATCCGGTTCAGCAAGTCACTGCTGCGGGTGAGGGCCACCAAAGCATAAAGAAGGCCGACGGCATAACAACAAAGCGCGACGCGCAGCCAAAGTATGGGCATATTGCTTAGGATCTCTCCACTTGCCGGAGGGGCCATCCTCCCCCAATCCGACTGGGAAATTATAGTCTGCTCTGCAGGCGGGCAAGAAGGAAGCGGGCGAGGTCACATGCCCATGTGACGAAGATCACAACCCTTTTGGGTCGGCGCCGCCTACGCAACCCCAAGCTGACCGAGCACGTGTTCCAGAATGCCGCTGTCGACCGACAGACGGCGGCCATCAGTCAGCATGTTCTCGATCTCGTCGAATGCTTTGAATAGGCGCATCTTGACCGCCCCGTACTGCTCGGCGTCAGTCAGCGCCCGCGAATGTGTTCGGGTCCATGAGTCGACCACTGCCGTTGGGAGAAATACGCTGACTGCAAACATCGTCTTACGATCGGCGGTCACGTCAAAGATGTACTCGGTGTTTTGGCCGGCCTCCAGGTCATTACCAGCTCTTTTGCCAACGAAGTAGTACTGATACACATAGCCCTGTTCGCCAGTGTACGTTTTCATCCGCCGGATGGTCATAAGGTAGTGGCTAGGGTCTAGTAGCGAGTAGCTAGGCGTTGCTCGCTACTCAATTTTCGCCTCCCGCAGACGTTTCACCGCAGCTTCGGAGGTCACGGGCGAATAATATACCTCTTTAAAAGTGTACGACTTAGACTTACCGCCGAGCACGGGGAGAATCTCGATGTGCCAATGATAGTCCTCGTCGATCGTTTTCCAGTATCCAAGACTTTCGGACGCGTGCAGGCTGTTGGGCGACGTGTGCAGAACTAAATGGAATTCTTCCGTGATCGTGCGGATGCGGCGTAGCGTACGTCGCAACAGAGCGCCGAGTTCGCGCAGTAGCCCGGGGCGGCTCACAGTCATTCGTTCAAAGGCAGCTTCGTGGGAACGAGGCAGTATCCAGCTCTCATATGGAACACGCGGCGCAAACGGACCGATCGCAATGAACTCGCCTCGCATCTCGATCACCCGCTGATTTTGTTTGGCTTCCTGCGAAACAATGTCGCAGAAAACGCAGCGTTCCTTCTGCTCGAAATAATCTCGAGCGGCCCGCAATTCGTACAGCACGCGGCGAGGCACGAACGTAGTTGCTGTAAGTTGGGAACTGGGATGCTCGAACTCCTGTCCGGCGCTATTTCCATAATCTTTGAAAATACTGACGTATTTGAGACGAGCGTCACCTTTGAGGTCCTGAATTCGCTGCGCGGCTAGCAATAAGAATTGTTCGATCTCGGCGTCAGTGGCCTCCCAAAGGTGGCGCTCATGCCGCGGGTTCTCAATCAACACCTCGTGCGCCCCAACACCCCGCATGCGGTCGTAAATGCCGTCGCCTCTGCGGGCGGGTTCGCCTTCAACGTGATAGAGGGCATTGGGATGCACCACCGAGCGAGCCGACCACGGCATGCCGGACAGTCCCGAGACATTCGAGATCAGTTGCGCCGGTTGCGAGGAATCTGGGCAAAAACGGCACACCGATTCGGCCCGCGGCGTCGTGTCCGAGCCGTCATCACCAGTAATCACCCAAGAGCGAGTAATCGGATCTTTGCGAAGTTCCATCAATGCAAGGAGATCATTGCAACTAGAGTCGCGTCAACTGTGATTTCCACCGCAGAGCAACTTCTCTTGCTTTGTTATAATCCGCGCCGAAGCCCATCCAAATGACCGAGCCGTCCACTCCGCTGATGCGGCAGTATGCCGCCATCAAGAAGGAACATCCCACCGCGCTCCTGTTCTTTCGCCTGGGCGATTTTTATGAGCTTTTCTTCGACGACGCGGTACTGGCCTCGCGTGAATTGCAGATCACACTGACCTCGCGAAACAAAGAAAAGGGAATTGCCGTGCCGATGTGCGGTGTGCCCTACCATGCAGCTGAAGGGTACATCTCCAAGCTGATTCGCAAAGGCTTCAAAGTCGCCATCTGTGATCAGGTGGAAAACCCTCGGTTGGCCAAAAAATTGGTCCGGCGCGAAGTCACAAGAGTGGTGACACCTGGCACGGCAGCAGATTCCTCTCTAGGTTCCGAAGAGAATAATTTCTTGGCCTCAATTGCCCGACTGGAAGACCGAGTGGGTTTTGCCGCCCTCGATCTTTCTACCGGCGAATTTCGTGCCACAGAATTTCGCGGTCCGGATGCGCTCCGGCGGATCGAAGAAGAGTTGCAGCAGTTGCGCCCGAAAGAACTATTGTACGGATCATCGGCACCACTGTTTGATGGTGAACCGTCGAACTCCGCTGGCCTGGAGCCTTCGACTTCGGTTAGGGCAGACTTGCGCGGGCGCCTCGCCCCACATGAACCGATTCGGTGCGCGGAAACCCCGCTGGATGACTGGATTTTTGCGGCGGACTATGCCATTCCGCTGCTGGAGAATCAATTCGGTGTTTTGTCTTTAGAGGGGTTTGGCTTGGCAGGTAAGCCTGCTGCAGCTTCGGCCGGTGGAGCAATTGTTCACTACGTGCGATCGACCCAACGGGGAACTCTTGACCACGTGGATCGAATCGGCTTTTACGAGCGGCAGAACTGCCTGGTGCTCGATGCGGTCACGGTGCGCAACCTCGAACTGATCGAACCTTTGTTCGCGGGGAGCGATGAAGGCGTGACTCTGTTCCGATCGATTGATGCGACTGTCACTCCGATGGGTAAACGGCTGCTTCGCTCCTGGATGCTGCGGCCCGCCATCGAGGTAGAAGAAATCAATTCAAGGTTGAATGCGGTCGAAGCGCAGACCAAGGACACTGTTGCCCGTGAGGAACTGCGCCGTGCTCTGGATGGGATCCTGGACTTGGAGCGCTTGCTCAGCCGCGTGACTCTGGAGACGGCCAATCCTCGCGACGTCCTGGCGTTAGCTGGATCCCTGGCAAGGTTGCCGAATGTCAGGGCCGCACTGTCGCGTTTCAATTCACAGCGTTTGAAACAGCTCCACGGGAACGTTGATGAACTCAGTGATTTGCGTGAGCGAATCGATAAAACGATTGTGCCGGAGCCTCCCATCTCTCTGAGCGACGGCGGTGTAATCCAGACAGGAGTGAACAGGGAACTCGATGAGCTTCGCGATCTCAGTCGCAACAGCAAGCAATATCTGGCGCAGATCGAGCAGCGCGAGCGGCAGCGTACCGGTATCACATCGCTGAAGGTCAAGTTCAATTCGATTTTTGGCTACTACCTCGAGATCTCGAAAGCCAATCTGCATTTGGCACCGCCAGACTACGAACGCAAGCAGACTCTGGTGAATGCAGAACGGTTCACCACGCCTGAGCTCAAAGAATACGAGGCCAAGATTCTTGATGCGCAGGAAAAGATTGTTGAAATCGAACGGCGGCTGTTTGCAGAGTTGCGATCGGTAATCGCCGGAGAGGCGCGCCGCATGAGGCAGACCGCATTGGCCTTGGCGGAGGTCGATGTCCTTGCATCTTTTGCTCGCATTGGCTCTTTGCGGAATTACTGCCGGCCAACATTCGACGATTCAGCGGATCTTGAAATCATCGGGGGACGGCACCCTGTTATCGAGCAGCAGAACATGAACGACAGGTTCGTGCCCAATGATCTGTATCTGAACCCCACGACGCATACGGTGCTCGTTCTCACTGGGCCAAATATGGGTGGCAAATCAACCTATCA
>JAFAGX010000444.1 GCA_019237515.1 Acidobacteriaceae bacterium | reverse complement strand
GAGTTTATGGGCTGGCAAATACCTTGGTACTCGGCACTCCCTTCTCTCGATTCGCTGCTTGTCGGGCGCAAGATCGGATTGTTCCACCTGGTGTGCTATCTCCGGAACGGCGATCGCGTGTTCGAAACCTACTGGACAACACGGCGGGGAGCGGAGGCAATGGACTACAGCTATGCGCTCATGGACCTCACCGTGTACGGACGCCAGGAAAAGTGGGAGGACTCGCCGGCAGGCTGGCCGCAACAGTGCACCTACACGCGGACTAGCAGCGGGTCGCCGACCTGGCAACCAGAATGGCCGGGCGGACGCCCGATCGCTCAGTGGTCGCGACTGGAAGCTGGACGCTCAGACGACCTTGGAACCGGCGAGCGCACAAGACGGGAGTCCGATCCCGAAACTCGCGGCAGGAAAGTGGGATAAATATCAGGGCCTCGGTATGGGGAGTTGAGGGGTCCCAGGGTAGCTCGCAAACGAGTGCGCGCGGTAGCCTTCGGCTTCGCTCCGAGGCTCGGGGCCACGACGGAGTGACATGCAATCCAAACCAGGCGTGAACAATAGCGAATACACGACTCCTTCCGGGCCCTTCGAGTCCCGCTATGTGGCCTTTCTCGAGACGATCTCGGCCGTCCGGCCGAGCCTGCATCGTTATTGCGCCCGCATGACTGGCTCGGTAATGGACGGCGAAGATGTGGTGCAGGAAGCTTTGTTTGAGGCTTATCGCAAGCTGGATCAGTTCGACGACACGCGTCCGATAAAACCGTGGCTATTCCGCATTGCTCACAATCGCTGTATTGACTTTCTGCGACACCGCGGAGTGCGCGACGAAGCCGAGGTTGCCGCGGCTACGCCAGAAGCCAGCGAACCCGCGGAGCCTGTGCTTGGGACTGGGCTGGCCATCGAACACCTCGTGCTGACGTTGCCTCCAAAAGAAAGGGCATGCGTTCTACTGAAAGACATCTTCGATTATTCGCTAGAGGAAATCGCAGGGTTGGTCGATTCCACAGTTGGTGGAGTTAAAGCGGCGCTGAATCGTGCGCGCACCAAGCTGGGCGAGGCTGGGCCTGTGGCGGAGCAACCTCGAGAGGTAAGCCCGGAGCTAAAACGAGTAATGCAACTGTACGTGGAGCGGTTCAACCGTCGCGATTGGGATGGAGTGCGCGAACTGACCAGCATGGACGCGCGGCTTAATGTTGCCGAAAGGTTTGCAGGAAAATTCTCGGAGGCGCCTTATTTCTTCAATTACGAGCGCTGGCCTTGGCCATGGAGATTGGCACTGGGCAAAGTGGAGGGTGAACCTGTGGTAATCATTTTGCGGCGTGGCGTCGATACGTGGACACCACATTCAGCCATCCGTTTTGAGATGAGCGGTCAACAGATCGGACGCATTACGGATTACATACACTGCCCCTGGGTGCTTCCTGCGGCGACGACCATAACGGTCACCCCCGGTTAGCTCGAGGCTTGACCCGCGAAGATACGAGTGACAGAATGCAGAACAACCATGGGGCGCGCCAGCAAAGAACTGCGTGGATTGTCCTGGGCTGTCGCGGTATGCCTGTCGTTGTGTTCACCAAAAGTGGCCGGGGCTCAGGGTCAGAATCAAGGCCCACCTCCAGCTGCAATGGGCAGCACGGCCGCTTCGAGCCTGCCCGATGTACTTAACCTGCATCAGGGAGCCGCTCTCCGAATTTCGGTTCTGAATGACGCGGAGAAGCGGCTCGACCGCCAGGCACTGGCGAAATTGCATTGTGATAACCCCGACAACACGGTTTACCAAACGACCAAAAGCGATTCCGAAACGATCTTCTTCGGCCTGCATTATTGCAAATATGATCTCGAGATCAGCGCGGTCGGATATTTGAGTGTGCACAAGAGCGTGGAAGTTACGGGATATGTAGACACGCTCAACTTGGACATAATTCTCCAGCGAGATCCAATGGCGGTGGACTTTGACGCTGCTGGTACCGCTGACGCGCTGATGTCGCCACGAGCCAGCAAGGAGACACGCCGCGCGGTGAAAGCCCTGCAAGAGGGGCATTTCAAAGAGGCGAGTAAGCACCTGGAATCGGCTTATAAACAGGCGCCTTCGAGCGCACGAGTGAATTTTCTACTTGGATATGAGTCTTTCCAGGAGAGGAATTTGAAGCAGGCGGAAGCGTACCTCACGCGCTCGACCACACTCGATCCCAACAATGCACAAGCCTTAAGTCTGCTGGGACGAGTGCAGAACATGCTCGGAAACTCGGATCAGGCCCGCACCGTGCTGGAACGGGCGGTCGTCGCCAATCCCAACGACGTCTTGGCGCACGAATTACTAGGGGATGCCTACCTGAAGGAAAAACAGTATGAGAAGGCCCGGGAGCAGGCGCGTGCTGTGCTTGCCAGAAAAAGAAACGAGGCAAGCGCAGAGCTATTGCTGGGTCAGGCAGAAGGTAATTTAGGCAACACCAGAGAGGCGATTGAGGCGCTGACAGCATATATACAGGCGATGCCAACAAGCCCGTTGAGCCCGCAGGTGCACTCCATTATTTCGCAGCTAGAGCAGCAACCGGTCGAGAATCGGGGTGCAGCCGCACCGGGGATAGTGGTTTCGCCGGTCGATGCGGAGTCGACGTTAAATACCTCCGACGAGGGGTTGAGCACCAAGTGGCAACCGCCCGGAGTGGATGACGTCCAGGTTATTGTCGCAAGTGGAGTACCTTGCCCGGCGAATCAAGTTCTGGAGCGCGTAGGCAAGCGGATGCAGGAACTGGTGGACAACGTCCGCCAATTCTCTGCCATCGAGGATCTGTTGCACGAAAGGCTGGATAAATCCGGCAGTCCTAGTTCTCGGGAACTGCGGAAGTTTGAGTATGCGGCGAATGTTGCTGAAACGCCCCCGGGATTTCTAATGGTCGACGAATATCGGACCGAGCGTTACACGGCAGCGGAATTACCGGACAAAATATCCACGTCTGGTTTTCCCGCGCTCGCGTTTGTTTTTCATCCCACCTTGCAGCCTAACTATGAGATGACCTGCGAAGGATTAGGTGAGTGGCGAGGGCAGGCGACTTGGCTTGTCCATTTCCGCCAGCGGGAAGATCGGCCCAGCCGCATTCAGAGTTTCAAGGATGGCTATAGCGTCTATGCTGTCAATTTGAAAGGTCGCGCCTGGATTACTGCCGACACTTTTCAGGTGGTTCGAATCGAAGCGGAATTAGTGAGCCCGATGCGTCAAATACGATATTTGACTCAGCATTCCGTCACAGAGTACGCGCCCGTGTACTTCAAGAAAAAGAATATCGATGTGTGGTTGCCGAAAAGTGCGGAGGTGTACCTCGATTTTCGTGGGCATCGTTATTATCGGCGGCACAGCTTCGATCATTACATGTTGTTCTCAGTAGATTCGCAACAGACAGTGCGGGAAGCCAAACACGGTCCTCGCGGGCCGGGATCAACTACGCCTCGAAAGCACAAGTATTGGCCCGCGTGAAGACTGCTGTACGCATCTGTCAACACCAGACCAGAAGAAGGGTGCACCCGTAAGGGTTGATCCGGCAGTTCTCCGTCGTCAGCAATCGTGATCTTTCCGGAGGTTCGTGATGCAAAAACGCAAGCTTGGAAAAAGTAATATGGAAGTGTCGGCAATTGGATTTGGTTGCATGGGACTGAGCTTCGGGCTCGGTCCTGCGGTCGACAAGCAGCAAGGGATCGCGGTTATTCGCGCGGCGGTCGAACGCGGAGTAACTTTCTTTGACACCGCCGAAGTATATGGACCGTACACGAATGAAGAGCTCGTGGGAGAAGCTCTCGCGCCGTTTCGTCATCAGGTGGTGATCGCTACGAAATTTGGCTTCAAGATCGAGAACGGGAAACAGGTCGGGCTGGATAGCCGTCCGGAGCACATCAAGGCTGTAGCCGAAGCTTCACTCAAGCGTCTCAAGACCGATGTGATTGATCTCTTCTATCAGCATCGCGTCGACGCAGACATTCCGATAGAAGATGTCGCCGGCGCTGTAAAGGAGTTGATTGGGGAGGGTAAGGTGAAGCACTTCGGACTTTCGGAAGCGGGAGTGCGGACCATCCGTCGCGCGCACGCGGTGCAGCCGGTGACGGCACTGCAGAGCGAATACTCGCTGTGGTGGCGAGAGCCGGAAGCCGAGGTCATGCCGTCGTTGGAAGAGCTTGGTATCGGATTCGTCACGTTTAGTCCGCTTGGCAAGGGGTTTCTCACGGGAGCGATTAAGGAAGATACGCAATTCGACAAAGCAGATTTCCGCAACATCGTGCCTCGATTCGCTCCGGAAAACCGAAAGGCGAACCAGGCTTTCGTTGCTGTGCTGAGCCGCTTCGCGCAACAGAAGGAGGCGACACCGGCGCAGATTGCACTGGCATGGCTGCTTGCACAAAAGCCGTGGATCGTGCCGATCCCGGGAACAACCAAAATTCATCGACTGGAAGAAAACGTCGGAGCCGTGAACGTGCGCCTCTCGCCGGAGGACCTGCGAGAACTGGACACTGCCGCGTCGAAAATTCCGGTGCAGGGAGCGAGATATCCGGAAGAGCTGCAGAAACTGGTAGGACGATAAGGAAGCCAGCCTGCCCATGTCAGCTCGCAAAAGCGCTCGCGAGATCCTTCTACCTCGCTCAGGGCAGGTTATGGGGCACTATCGAAATCAGTGAAGGTGATAGAAAATGCCGAGAATCACTCCGAAGACCACGTGGGAAAGGATAACGGCGACAGGCGTGCTTAGGCCATAATTCAGGGCGAGAAAGCCGGGTGGCTCGAGCATGTTCTGAGCTTCGGGGCCGTGCTGCTCGCTGGCCATGCGGGGATGCAATCCTGGCATCAAGGACATGATTACAGTCAGGACGAAGAACGCTTGTAGAAGCCCGATCAGGGCGCCGCGCCACCAGCCTGCGGCACCCAGCGATTGAAAGATAAAAATATAGACAAGCGAGAAAAGCCATCCGCTGAGAAAATGGACTGCGAAGCCATACAGCTTTGCGCGATCCCGATCGGGCGTGAAGATGGTCCCCAGCATATAAGGGAAGCTCATGCGGGTGAGGCCGAGGCCCTGTGAGCTCTCGCCTAAAATTGTTAACACGAGAGTCGAAGCGAAGCCCCAGAGCAACCAACTGCCCCAATTCATGCGCGAGCCTCCTGACCGGCGGACCTGACGTCTTCTCCGGTTTTGCTGGCGGGAGGCGCTTGCTGGCGATCACGTTCCTGCAAACTGAAAGCGGCGCTGATGAGGCCTACGTGAGTGAAGGCTTGCGGGAAATTACCAAGGGCGTCTCCGGTTTTGGGATCGATTTCTTCGGCGAACAGCCCAACATCATTTTGATAGTGAAGTAACTGCTGAAAGCGCTGATGAGCCTGCTTTGCCGTACCTCCGCCGATGGCGAGGTGCTCGACGCCCCAAAAGCTGCAGATTCCGAATGCGCCTTCGGCGGGTTGAGCCGGGTAGCGAAAAAGCAGGCTGTCGGAACCCAGCTTTTCGCAGATTCTTTGGTAGGTGCGCTGCATGCGGTTGGAATTCGCGGGCTCGAACCCGTACCAGGGAATTCGCAGGAGGGACGCATCCACCTGGTCCCCATCCAGGGTACTGACGTAGCTCTGGATTTTCTCGTTCCAGCCGCGGGCCTGGATTTGTTTGCGAATACGCTCCCGCTCAGTGGTGAACCACTCACGCGGCACGCCCGCTAACATGCCTTTTTCACTGAGAGCAAGCAAGCGATCCAAGGCGGTCCAGCACATGAGACGGGAATAGGTGTGATTTTGGCGGCCTGACCGGGGTTCC
>JAFAGX010000229.1 GCA_019237515.1 Acidobacteriaceae bacterium | reverse complement strand
CGGAACGCGTTCGACGGCTGATTCTGGTCGATCCAGTGAATCCCTGGTCAGCTCATGGCCAGGTTCTTAGCGTGGTTCTAACCAATTTCCTGGTTGCTCCCATCTTTACGCACCTAACACCAAGAATGCCGCTGTTGCAGCGTTTTTACTTCCGTCGTCTTTTCGGAGACAAGGGACGGATCAGGCCGGGAACACTAGAGGGCTACATCAAACCGCTGCGTCGCCCCGGTGCAATGGAATACGGTTTGAACATTCTCCGTTCATGGAACGGAGACCTGAAGGAATTGGAATCGGCATTGCCCCGTATTTCGGCGATCCCCACTCTGCTGATCTGGGGCAGTCTGGATGCTGCTGTAGATCCGGCGTCAGCGGCGAAGCTGGAGGCAAGATTTCGCAACTGCCAACTGGTAATGCTCGCAGGGGTCGGTCATCTTCCCTACGAAGAAGTTCCGGCAGAGTTCAACCGGGTGTTGCGTGAGTTTCTGCTTCAAGCGGTGGCAGCTTGATCGCAAATCCATACGCATCACTGAGGCCAATTGAACCTTGATGTACAGGCTGCTAGCCTCCACAGAAGAGGTTGCCTTGCAAAAGACTGGGGCGTGGATTCACTTCTTGCATAGCAATATCCCCGAAGTATGGGTGCGATTTCTTCTGGCGCTTGCAGGCCTGGTTCTAGCGTTTGCGGCTGCGCTGTTTTCTACGGTTTCGAGGGAATCCGGCAATCTCTGGGCAACGCTCATTCTGGCTTCCTCCGCCCTGGTGCTGGCTACCATTGTCGGACTCACGACTGTGCCATATCTCGCCCAGCGTGTAGCGGCAGCCCGTATTCGCGACGCACTCGATTACGAAATCACCCGGATCGGAATCGTTTACATCTTGATAGTTTTGCTAATCGGGGTCGCGGCCCTCAATACTGGCAACAATTTGCTCTACATCATCGTGGCAGCCATGTTGGCGGCAATTCTGGCGTCGGGGGTGGGATCGGCGATCGTTTTGCGCAACCTTCAACTGCAAATTCAGCTTCCCGAGCACGTCTTCGCTAAACGTCCAACCATTGCCCATGTTGTTGTGAGAAATCGGCGTCGCTGGCTGCCATCGTTTTCGGTAAATGTCGTGTCGTTGAAGAGGAAGCGGACGTTGATGCCATGGCGGTGGGTGAAAAAAGCTTCGGAATCCGTGACGGAGCGAAAAAATCCGCATTCTGTAAGAGAACCGAATGGGTTTCGTCGACCTGGGAATTCCGGTAAAGAAATCTTTGAGGGGGCCGCATTCTTTCCTTACCTTCCAGCGCAGGGCGAAATGAAAGCGGATGTCCAACTCTGTTTTGCCGCGCGTGGTGTGTACCGCCAAGAGATTTTTGGGATCGCCACACGATTCCCGTTTGCCTTTCTGACCAAGACGCGTCGCGTGTCTTTGGAAAAACAAGCGATCGTTTACCCCAGCGTGGAGGCCACGGACGAATTGTTCGAAGTACTTCCTCTGGTTACTGGGGAATTTGAGAGTTTTGTGCGGGGGCGGGGATACGATCTGTACCGAATTCGCGAATACATGCCCGACGATTCTGCCCGCCACGTGGACTGGAAGGCGACCGCAAAGTCCGGTTCAGTGAAGGTACGCGAATTCAGCCGGGAAGACGAGCGCAAATTGCGAATCGTATTCGATAACCCGGCTCCGGGTGTGTTGTCCGAACCGGCGTACGAAAGCGCGGTGGCAATGATCGCGTCGCTAAGCTGGCATTTCGCTGCCGAACATGCCGATGTTTCCTTTGTGGCGCCAGAGTACCGCGGGAGGCCTGAAGTCTATGCTTTTCTAGAATATCTGGCGATGGTACAGCCTCAAACCGACCGGTCAGTTGTAGATGACCTGAAGCCCTCTGATGCTTATAACATTATCTTCACTACGCGCCCGCGCGGCAGCATTAGCACTGCGCTCTGGTCTTGTTCCTACCTGATCTTTCTGGGTACCAGCGGAACGGTGATTGCGTGATCGATACATGGTTTTCCCTCTATTCAAGACGCGCTTTTCGTCATATACTCGCGCCCGCACTCGTGGAAATGGGGGTTGCCCATGCGTATTTACGATTTGATTAACAACCAGGATACCTATCGTGCGGAGGGTACGCAGACGGTATTCGAAGTTGTGCAAGCAATGGTAGCCCGAAACATCGGGGCGGTCCCGGTATTACGCGACGGCCAGCTGGTGGGCATTTTCTCTGAACGAGACCTGATGAAGCGCGTCGTGGCCGAGGCTCGCGATCCCCGAACTACGCGTTTGGAAGAAGTAATGACGGAGGACCCTTTGGCGGTTTGCCCAACCGAGACGCCGGCGAACTGCATGCTGTTAATGAGACATCATGGCTTCCGGCATCTTCCGATTTGCGATGGCAAACGACTTCTTGGTGTGATTTCCCTGCGTGACCTTCTGCTGCACGACCTGACGGAGAAGGACTACGAGGTCCGTATGATGAGAGCCTACATTCAGGCCACCCCGGAAGTGACCTAAGCTGTGCATTCGCAATGGGTTTTGGAATCAAAGAGCAAGGAATGGTCCCATTTGACTGCCTGAGTAATGATCTAGGCACGTTACTTTGGTTCATTGACCGGTGATGCAGAGCTGCTAAGGTTACTGTAAGGCGGGGGTGTCCCCTCCTCCGCCTTTTTGTCAATACGACATGCACCCCAACCTCCAGCTCGTGGTGTGGATGTGCTACCCCGCCTTGGAGTTAGTCCTGGGTGCCGCGATGCTTTGGCGCAAGTTGCACCGCAAATTTCCAGTTTTTTTTGCCTACGTAGTGTTTCAGCTTGTCAATTTTGCGGTGATTTTCCCGGCTCATCAGTACGGCAGCGACAGCTTCTACTTCTATAGTTACTGGGCTGGGACGGCCATTAGCATGGGACTGGGCTTCAAGGTAATCCATGAGATTTTTCTGGATGTTTTCCGTCCATACCACACCCTGAAAGATCTCGGGACGGTGCTGTTCAAATGGGCGTCCTTGGTCATGATTTTCGTCGCGCTGGTGGTCGCGGTCGCCAGCCCACCTGGGCAGTCTCCCATTCCGCTGGCAGTTATGAGCATGCAGCGCTGTGTACGGGTGATCCAGTGCGGGTTGATTCTGTTTCTGCTGGTCTTCTCGCGATATTTGGCGGTTTCCTGGAAGCAACACAGCTTCGGCATCGCTTGCGGATTCGGTTTCTTCGCCGCCGCAGAACTGGCAGGCAGTGCTCTTTACGCGGGCAGATTAATCGGCGCAGAAATGCTTGGATTGCTAACCACCATCTCTTACGGCTGTGCGATCGTAATATGGTGCGGTTACGCCTTGATGCCAGCTTTATCGCGGCAGTCGACACAGTCCACCGGGGCGCTGGTCTCGCAGCGCTGGGAGCAAAGTCTAACGGACTTGCAACATCCTGTGCCAGCCGATTCCCTGATCCCGATGTTCGAAGGCATGGTCGACCGTGCATTCTCCAAGAACAAAGAACAGAGCGCTGACATTTTCATGCCAGAAACCTCTCGGCCAACCGCTTCCTCAGAATCGTTGGACGGATCGCTTTCTCTTCCTCGCTAGCGTCATTTCCGACTGAAAACCCCGTGCGACTTCCCAGCTAAGACACTGAAAGCATTACGCCCAATAGCTGTTTCCGAGGTGAATTCCCAAATTGAAACACGGTTCACAGCTGACTGGATGGTCGGTTAGCGAAAGCGCTTGACATGGCGCTTATAATCTTGGGCACAAGAGGGTTTCCGCTCCCAGGGGACCCTATTTAAGGAGAACGAACCCATGAAGTCTGTACTCAGGGTTTTCTGTCTGTTGGTAGGGATTACGGCTGTGGTAGGTTCGACCTTCGCGTTTGCCGATGGAGGACCCATGCCGGTAAAAGGACCACATGTCGTTGTGAACCTACGCTAACCACAGCAGTTGGCGTTAAACACTTTGCAGGCTGGCTTCGCGCCAGCCTGTTTTTCTTAGGCGCATTTTCCCCGGCACGCGATATTCAAATGCAGTTCACTTCCCACGCAACGCTCGCTGTAAGCTCAACGACAACTGCTCTGGGTCGTAAATTGGTGGTTGACAGGAAAAGTCGGAGCAAATCACCGCCGACGTCTTCTTTTCGTTAACCGAGGGAATCTGAGGGATGCTCTGCCCCAGTGCTGGCGGAAGATTTTGCGGAACTGCCTTCTCAAAGTCCAAACTGAGGACGGTTTTTCTCGCAGAATATGGCTTGACTGCCTCCCGACAGAGCTCTTCGGCTAATTTGCCGCTGCCAATCACGACAACGTCAATTTTGGGCTCCGAGAGGAGCACTCCCGCGATTCCATACGTGGCCGCGAATAAGCCATACTGCCCTGCTACCGCGGCCACAATCTCGAGCGTGCGCTCGGCTTTCTGCCGATAGGTCTGTTCATTGGTGTACGCATGGAGGCGCAGCAAAGCGATCGCCGCCACTGGGTTGCCGGCGGGAGTGGGAGAGTCCTGAAACGGCTTGCGGGGAGCACCAAGGACGCCAAGGTCCTTGCCTTCGGACCGGCGTGCGGTGTCAAGAAACCCGCCGTCAATGGGATCGAAGAACAGTTCCAACATTGTGTTGGCGATCTCGTGGGCGAACTGGAAGTAGCTCAAGTCCGCCGTAGATTCGTAGGCATCGAGACAAGCCACA
>JAFAGX010000543.1 GCA_019237515.1 Acidobacteriaceae bacterium | reverse complement strand
TGATGGCGTCCTTGGGATCGATTCGAGCGAGATCTCAAACAATTCGGGTGGATGCGACGCCGGCTCACGTCGTGAACACTTTTCGTCCACTCTACGCATTGGGTTCGACAGTCGATCGAGTACCCAGCAATGCCACCGACGTATTTTTTCGGCCCGATCAGCTAAAGCAGATTCTCTCGGCAGGATGGGGAGTGATCAGTTACAGGCAAAACACCGATCTTTTTGTGCAAGCCTGGCATTGGAATCCGAAAGGGAAATGGAGCGACCCTTCCGGCAAAGGATATTTCATCGGCGACGCTACCCCAACCAAGGAGCAAATCCGGCACTCATACGGCTACTCTCTTCCGCATCGCGGCTTCACTCGCAATAACGGTACCGAGTTTGACGGCTTCTCACGGCTGGATGATGGGGATCCGGAAACCTACTGGAAGAGCAATCCCTACTTGACAAGCGAATTCACCGGGGAAGGCGATTCTTTACACTCGCAGTGGGTCGTAATCAATTTTGAGAAGCAGGAGAATGTCGATGCAATTCGCATCGCTTGGGCGGATCCCTACGCGCGGGATTACCAGGTCCAATACTGGGTTGGCGACGGCGACGCGATGGATGAGCAGGACAAAGGCGAGTGGAGGAATTTTCCGTCTGGCTCGGTTGAGGATGGCAAAGCAGGAACCGCGACCCTACACCTCGCTCCATCGCCAGTGACGACTAGATTCGTTCGCATCCTTATGACCCGCTCCTCGGATACCTGCGATACCCACGGCACAAGCGATCGCCGCAACTGTGTAGGCTATGCCATTCGGGAGCTTTATCTTGGGACACAGAACAAGGATGGAAGCTTTAAGGATCTGCTCCACCACTCGCCCGATCAGAAGCAGACACTTACTTACTGTTCATCCGTCGATCCATGGCACCAGCCATCAGATCTGTACGTCGTACCTGACCGTATGGAATCCGGAGATCAACCCGGTTTTGACCTGTTCTTCACGAGTGGCATCACCCGCGGCCTGCCCGCAATTATTCCGATCGCAATGCTATACAGCACGCCCGAGGATGCCGCGGCGCAGATGAGTTACATCAAAAAGCGCGGCTATCCCGTTTCCTACATCGAAATGGGGGAAGAGGCCGATGGCCAATACATGACGCCGGAAGATTACGGCGCGTTATATCTGCAATTCGCCTCGGATCTTCACCGCGTCGATCCTCAATTTAAACTTGGCGGCCCGGCCTTTGAAGGAGTGACGGAAGATATAAAAGTTTGGCGCGACAGCCAGGGCCACAACTCATGGTTTGCCCGTTTTCTTGACTACCTTAAGGCACACGGCCGACTTCAGGATCTCGCCTTCATGTCCTTCGAGCATTACCCATACGACGGCTGCGAAACCCCATGGAAAAATCTTTATCAGGAGCCCGAATTAATCACTCACATCATGCAAGTCTGGCGTGATGATGGTCTTCCACCCGGCGTCCCGATGCTCGACACGGAAACCAACGATCACGGTGGGGAAGCTGCGGTAGACATCTTCGGCGCGCTGTGGCTTGCGGATTCGTTCGGCGGTTTTCTGACCGCGGGTGGCCAGTCAACGCATTACTATCACGACCTGTCCTATTCACCGCCCCATCCTGCCTGCGAAAACAGTTGGGGCACTTACCACATGTTCATGGTCGATGAACATTATCAGATTCGCCAGCCAACGTCACAATTTTTCGCAGCTCAACTCATTACTCAGGAGTGGGCGCAGCCCAACGATGCCGAGCATCGTCTGTTCCGAGCCTCCAGCGACATCAAGGACTCTGACGGCAACGTGCTGGTGACCGCATATGCCTTGCAGCGCCCGGATGAGCAGTGGGCTGTCATGTTAATTAACAAGGATCACGATGCGGCACATCAGGTCCGAATTTCATTTCATGACGAAACGATGGGGCACGATGCTTCATTTACCGGGCCGATAAACTTGATTACATTCGGCAAAGCGCAATATCAATGGCATCCCAGCCGTAAACAAGGCTATGCTGATCCCGACGGCCCACCAGCAAGGTCCGAATTATCAGGAGATTCGGAGACAACGTACGTACTTCCTCCCGCTTCCCTGACGATCGTACGGGGAAAAGTGAAATAGATTCGTTCAAGCGTGCACCTTAGACATCACACAAGATCTGCAACTCAAGCAAAAACCATGCCATCGAAAGCAGCGCGAGGTGGTGCAACATGATTCAGTATGTGTGTGACACTTGTTTGACCATCAAAGAACCGGAAGAAGCATGGATTGTCGGCATAGCAGCGGAAGCGGTGGGTGCAACCGCCGCCCGACGGGAAGTAAGCGTTCAATCGGGATGGGACGCCAATACGGCTGTCCACCCGCTCGCCGTTCACTTTTGTTCAACCCAATGCAAGAACGAATACATGGAAAGATTGTTCGTTCGGGAACCGGCTGGCCGCGACGAAGTCATTGTCCGTCGTAACTTGCCGTCCGAAGCCACCTTTGAACGAGCGATTCCGGCCAAAAAAATTGCGAAACGCCGGGCGGCCAAGAAGGCGAGCAGCCGTAAGAAGCGCGCGGCATAGAGTATTGTTCCTGCCACTTCGTCAGCGCGCTCTCAGGTGGAGTATTCCGCGTTGATGTGAACGTATTCTTTTGTGAGATCGGTTGTGAGGTAGCTTGCCTTCGCTTGGCCTCGGCCGAGTTGGATTCGGACCTCGTACGTTGACTTGGACATTTCGGCATGAACCTTTTTTGCCGAATAGGCCCCGCGCTTGCCGCGTCGGCAGACCAATTCATCACCGATAGAGATGTTTATACGGCCGGGATCGATGGGAATCCCCGCGCGGCCAACGGCAGCCAGGATTCGTCCCCAGTTCGGATCGGCTCCCGCGAAGGCAGTTTTTACCAATAGCGAATGAGCAACGGTTCGAGCTACCTGCATACCCTCGTCACGATTCCTGGCTTGCTCGATGCTCAAGCGCACGACGTGCTGGACACCTTCGCCATCGGCAACGATTTGCTCCGATAACGAGCGACAGACATCGCGAAGTGCTTCGTGAAACTTCGATCGGATAGCTGCTCGCAGATCGACACCGCTTTGCCCTGATGCCATGAGCAGCACGGTGTCATTCGTCGAAGTATCGCCATCGACGGAAATGCAGTTGAAAGTTTCGTCAGCCACAGAGCATAGCTCGCGCCGTAGTTGTGTTGTTGTTGCGGCCACATCAGTGAACAGAAAGACCAGCATTGTTGCGAGCTGCGGGTGAATCATTCCCGAACCTTTGGCGATTCCCATCAAATGGACCGTCCGACTCTTCTCGGCAACGCGAGCCGAAGCGAGCTTGGGCCTGGTATCGGTGGTCATGATGGCATGTGCGAAATCGAAAACCGATTCCTGGGTAGCTGTCCGCCGCCCAACGAGCTCCGACAACTTTGAAACGATTTTTCCAACCGGTAAAGGCACGCCGATTATGCCAGTTGATGAAGGGAAAACTTCTCGCGGTGATATTTGCATAGTGTGCGCAAGTGTGGAGCATACCTGTTTGCAGCTGCGAACACCCGCCACGCCGGTTGCGCAGTTAGCATTTCCGGAGTTCACAATCAGAGCACGGACTCGCCCGCGCGATGCCACTAGAGATTCGCGCCCAACCTCTATGGGCGCGGCAACTACCCGATTGCTTGTGAACAAGGCAGCAGCGGTTGTGCCGGAAGCGCATGCGGCGAGCGCCAGGTCGGGGCGGCCGCTGACCTTGATGCCGGCGGAACTGGCAGAGAAGTGGAACCCTGAGGGCAGATGGATTTTTACTGGCGTCCCGGGCTTCATGCTTGAAGCTTCACCAGCCAGTCAGGGGGTTCAGGGAGAATCGCAAAGTTCGGCAGCTCACCGCGAACCATGGCAACTTCATCGCAAGAATGGAATCGCGGACACACCCAGCAGTCCTTTCGGACTTTGTCAGGAAGATCTTCGCGCTGCGCAACTGTGAAGCCGAGGCGAGCGAAAAATTCGGGTTTCCGCGTGAAAAGACAGATGCAGCCAACGCGATGCCTTCGGGCTTCCTTCAATAAAGCTTTAACCAGGTGCTCGCCACCCCCTTTGCCCTGAGCCCATGGCGCAACCGTTATTGAACGGATCTCGGCAAGGTGAAGGCCATAAAGGTGAAGTGCCCCACAACCAATGACGCGTCCCCCATCTTCGAGCACGACAAAGTCGCGAACGTTTTCGCAGATTTCTGCGAGGCTCCGGGGCAAGAGTGTGCCATCGCCTGAATAGGTGCTGATGAGATCATGCACGTATTGTGCGTCGGGCAAAATCGCTTTACGCGTGCGCATTTACCCTCTCGCGTAAGGTTTCGAGTTTGTCTTTCGCCTCGGCGAGCGCTTGTTTGACTCTGGCCGGGGCCGTCCCGCCAGGGACGTCATGGATGGCGAGGACCGCGTTCAACTTCAGACAATCGGGAAAATCCGTATCGAACTTCGGACTGAATTCCCTCAACCGATCCAGAGATAACTCCGGAAGCTCGCAATTTTGTGCAATGCACAGTTGCACGGCTTTGCCGATCGCTTCGTGTGCCAGCCGAGCAGGGACGCCACGGTTCACCAGATAGGTTGCCGCCGCCCATGCATTCATGAATCCGGACTGAGCGGCTTCTTGCATGCGGCCGTAGTTAAGCTCGGCGGTTTTCAGCCATCCTCTAACCAGCGGAAGCAGTGATTCAATCGTCTCAACCGTATCGAACAGTGGCTCCTGCGTTTCCTGCAGATCCTTGTTGTAGGCCAGCGGCAGGCCCTTGACGATGATGAGCAGCGTTGTTGCATAGCCAATCACACGACCGGCTTTCGCGCGAGTGAGTTCAAGCAGGTCGGGATTTTTCTTCTGCGGCATGGCGCTGCTGCCGGTCGAGTACGCTTCGGGCAAACGAACAAAGCTGAACTCTTCGGAAGAAAACAAAATCATTTCTTCGGCCCACCGGCTCAAGTGCAATGCCAGCAAGGAAAGCGCGTTCACAAATTCCAGAATAAAATCGCGATCGCTGGTTGCATCGATGCTGTTGGCGGTGACTCCATCAAATCCGAGATCTGCGGCCAGTGCCCGGCGATCGAGAGCGAGAGTTGCTCCAGCGGCTGCACCCGATCCCAGCGGACAAACATTCGATCGCCTGAGGCAGTCTGCCATCCGTTCGGCATCACGAATGAACATCTCGAGATAGGCGAGCAGCCAATGCGCGACCAGCACCGGTTCGGCGCGCTGCAAATGGGTGTATACCGGCATCGCCGAAGTCCCGCTTTGCTCGGCAAGTTCGATCAATGCAAAAGCGAGTTCAGCAATACCCGCCCGCAATCGACTGATTGCATCGCGCACGTACAGGCGAAGGTCAGTGGCGATTTGCTCGTTGCGACTGCGGCCACTGTGAAGCTTGTATCCGGTTTCGCCGACCATTGCTACAAGTTGCTGCTCCACAAAATGGTGTACATCTTCCGCGTCCGCCTTATCAACCAGGTCGGGAGAGGCAGCAACCTTCTTTCCAAGCTGGTCCAATCCTTCCAGGATCGAAATCAGCTCAGCGGAACTCAGAATGCCAGCGTCTTTCAACGCTCGCGCGTGAGCGGAACTCGCAGCGATCTCATACGGCAGCAGGCGGATGTCGAACTTGAAAGAGCGCTGCCACTCTTCGAAGTGGGGATCGAGTATCTGTCGAAATCTGCCGGACCACATCTTCATCGGGTCACTCCAACTTGGCTTCGCGCACGCGATCGCGATGGCAAGCCGAGAATGCGGATAAATCCCGCCGCGTCCTTCTGATCGTAGCTATCGCCCATCGTGAAGGAGGACAGATCGGTGCGATAGAGTGAAAACTCAGAATGGCGGCTCACGACGGAAATGTTCCCCTTGTATAAGGAGAGCGCGACCGCTCCGGTGATTTCTTTTTGAGTGGATTCGATGAACGCGTCTAGCGCCTCGCGCAAGGGTGTAAACCAGAGGCCGAAATACACCAGTTCGGCGTATTTCAACGCGATTTGCCGCTTGAAGTGCGCCAGTTCCCGTTCCAGGCAGATTGCCTCGAGTTCTCGGTGCGCGGTAATCAGCAAGGTTCCGCCGGGTGTTTCGTAACATCCTCGCGACTTAATTCCGACGAACCGGTTTTCGACTAAGTCAACTCGGCCGATGGCATTGCGCGCGCCGATCTCGTTGAGCA
>JAFAGX010000535.1 GCA_019237515.1 Acidobacteriaceae bacterium | reverse complement strand
CGATGGCTACGTTGCCGAAGTGCTGAATTTCGGTGCGGGGAAACTCCAACTGAATGAGTTTTCCGCCCTTGGCATGGCTCTTTAAGAGTGTCCGTGCTACCAGCAAACCATGCCCGCCACACCGTTTCGCGCGTACGCAGCAGTTCTGAATCGTCTTGCTTCTGCGCAGCTGAATAAACTACAGCAAGAACCACCGAGCAGAGAATTGCGACGGACCGGGTTCTATTTTTGCTTTTCATGTTCTACTTCCTTCATTCCGAGAGTTTGGATCTTTCCGCCGGGAAGCATCCAAGGCCAACAAAATGGATGCGCCCGAAGCGGAGAAAACCGAATAGTCCATTGGAGATTTGAGCCCAAAGGATATAGCCATGGCTGTTCCAAACATGGCTAGCAAAACTGCGCTCCCGAGCGAAACCCACCGTGGCCATAGGCCCAGGATCAAGAGAATTCCAAGCGCGGTTTCGCAAAGCGTAGCTAAGACCGCGACAGTCGGAATGAGTGTCCTGGGCAAGAACGAATTGACCTCCGCCGCGTACTCGATGAAACTCACAAAGTGCTTGAGGTCGAGTACACCGTCCCATAATCCGAAACGCGAAGCCACTGCGGAAAGGAAAGCGGCACCCAGAGCAACGCGCGCATAAAGTATTCCCGCTCGCTCCCACTTTATGTCACGCAATTTGTCGCTGATGCCTGGCATCGTGCTATCCAAAACAGCCGGGGATTGGCGGTTCATCGTGACTCTCCTTCCGGCCCGCGATTTTCAGGGATATCAATGCTAAGTGGCGTATCGCGATCGCAGATGAAATACGCCAGCAATTTCGCTGGTTCCGTCGTACTGGCGTTGGCTGAGACAAGATGCACACCGTTTGGCGCCTCGTAAAAGTTCTGACCAGCGTTGTAAATCATCTCTGGCTCGCCTTGCACTTTGGTTCGTAGCGATCCTGCGGCCACGTAACCGATGACGGCGCACGGGTGGCTGTGCGGCGGAGAAGCTTCACCTGGTCCGTATCGAACTTCCACCAAGATTGCCTTCAGACCATGACCATCAAGCGGTGGCAGCGCCTGGGATATCAGGGTGCGGGCACGATCTTTATTTTGGCTTTTAGGGTTTGGAGGGTTTGTCTGGCACCATGCCGTTCCAAACAATCCAGGACACGCAACCATTACTATGATCAACGCTCTGGTTAGATTCATCGAACCCTCCGTAACGCTGACCATAGAGCAATAATGGATCACTCACAAGATCCATTTTTCGATATATTCTATGTACCACTTTAAAAAATGGCCAAGCAGACGACTGTCTTAGAAATAGCCCTTCCGCCTCGCAGCCCGAAACTGCCTGCCTATCGATGGCTGTATGAGTCCTTAAGCGGCGAGATTTTGGGCGGACGCTTGCGCCCAGGAATGCGATTGCCGTCCACTCGCGATTTGGCGTACCAATATGGCCTAGCGCGCGGCACGATCGTCAATGCTTTCGAGCAACTCAAGTCCGAGGGTTACATCGATGGCAGCGTGGGGTCGGGAACGTATGTCAGCAAAGTCCTACCGGAGAGATTGCTGCAAGTCCCTTCAGAACGATCGTCCGGGCCGTCAGCCAAGAGGAATCGACAACTTGCAATTTCAGACTACGGCAGAAAAGCAAAACTGTTTAGCGGCTACGAGAACCGGCCGATTCGCGCGTTCCGCGCCAACCTTCCCGCGTTAGACCTTTTCCCCATCACGCTGTGGGCGAAGATCACGATGCGTTGCCTGCGGCGAATTTCCACGCGCCAGCTGATGGGATGCGATCCGTTGGGATACAAGCCGCTTCGCCACGCCATTTCGGAATACTTGAGTGTGTCGCGCGGGGTGAGGTGTGCACCTGAGCAAGTAGCAGTGGTCTCCGGAGTCCAGGAGGCACTCGATCTTACAGCTCGCCTCTTATTGCAACCGGGAGATCAAGTCTGTGTCGAGAACCCTGGATATCCTGGGGCCGCGCTCGCGTTTCAGGCGTTCGGCGCAAAGATCCTGGCGGCAGGGGTGGATGAACAGGGGATTAAGATTCCTCAACTATCCTCGAAAGACGTGCGGCTGATCTATGTCACACCGGGGCATCAGTTTCCTTTGGGAACGACAATGAGTTTGGCTCGGCGGCTCGAAGTGTTGGTGTGGGCGAACAAATCAGGCGCGATGATCTTTGAAGACGATTATGACAGCGAGTACCGCTATTCGGGACGACCCGTTCCGGCGCTGCAAGGCCTCGATAAGAGCCAATCGGTTATCTACGCCGGCAGCTTCAGCAAGGTTTTGTTTCCTGCGCTGCGCTTGGGCTACATTGTGGTTCCCGCAGGATTGGTACATCACTTTGAAGCAATACAATCGCTGACCGTGCGGCACGTACCGCTGCCGGAGCAACTCGTACTCACGGACTTCATCACCGAAGGACATTTTGCACGTCACGTGCGCCGGATGAGGGAGGTCTACGCTGAGCGCCTTTCGGTGTTACTGGAAGAAGCTAAAATGAGGCTTGCTGGTTTGCTGGAAATCTCACCCGTCGAAGCCGGGTTACAGACGGCTGCATGGCTGTGCGGCGGAATTCGGGCCGAATCCGCAGCGCGTGCCGCAGCGAAGCGCAATGTGGATGTGATTCCACTGAATCGGTACAGCCAAGGCACGCTCGCAAGACAGGGGCTACAACTAGGATTCGCGGCGTTGGACGTGAAAGAGATCCGTCGCGGTGTCAAGGAGCTCGCACGAGCACTGGCCACTACATAACAATTTTGGCCTCGTCTCAATCCAGAAAACTCCTGCTGGTTATCTGTTTGCGTAAACCTGGCGTCAGATCGCCGCTAGACCTCGAGTGCTTTGGCCAAGTCTTCCCACTCGGAAAGGTGGAGTTTCAGGGCACTCCGCTGCTGATCCAGTTCCTGTGAGAGGCGCGTGGTTTCCTCAGCGCTGACGAAAGTTTGCAGCCCGGTTTCGCAGTCGGCGATGGCTGATTCTGTGCGACTGATTTCTGCTTCCAGTTCGCGAACGCGATCTTCCATTTGCTTGCGCTTGATGGGATTCAGCCGCTTTGATTTACCGTCGGACGCATGAGAATGATCGCCGTTGCCGGGCTGAAGCGGCGTAGTCACCGTCGCCGCTTCAACGCTCTCCTGCAACTTTGCAGCTCCACCCTCTTTTCGCCAGCGATAATCTTCGTAATTGCCGGGATAGACTTCGACGCGGCCGTTACCGATTTCGAAGACGCGGGTGGCGAGCTTATCGATGAAGTAGCGGTCGTGAGAGACGAAGACCACGGTTCCGGTGTACTTGGATAAAGCTTCGAGAAGGACATCCTTCGCCCGGATATCGAGGTGATTGGTGGGCTCGTCGAGAAGCAGGAAATTCGCCGGATGGAGAAGCATTCGCAACAGCGCGTAACGGTTGCGCTCGCCTCCCGAGAGAACCCCGATGCGCTTGAAAACCTCATCGGCGGAGAAGAGGAAGCAACCTAGCAAGCTACGCAGTTCAGTTTCTGTGGAACGCGGAGAGAGTGTGCCGATGTCGTCCAAAATTCGTGCGTTTGCGTCGAGCTCCTTGTATTGATCCTGCGCGAAGTAGTCGGATTGGACGTTATGCCCGAACTTGTATTCGCCCGCAGTCAACTCTTCCCTGCCCGCCAGCAACTTGATCAGGGTTGATTTTCCGGCGCCGTTTACGCCTACGAGTGCGATGCGGTCACCGCGCTCGATCATGAAATTCACGTCGCGAAAGACGTCTTTCTGTCCATAGGACTTTGCCACGGCGGCGAATTCAGCCACAATCCTGCCGCTCTGCTTAGGTTGCGGAAAGGAAAAATGGATCGTCTTTTCTTCTTCCGGCAGTTCGATGCGATCGATCCTCTCGAGTTCCTTGATGCGGCTCTGCACCTGCTTGGCTTTTGTGGCTTGATAGCGAAATCGGTTGATGAATACTTCCAGTTGCTCGATGCGTTCGCGTTGGTTGCGATACGCGGCCTCAAGCTGCTCCTGGCGTTGGGTCTTTTGCTCGAGATAATGCTCGTAATTGCCCGGGTAGAAGTGGATTCTCTTATTCCAAATCTCGACGATCTTGCTGACGGTCACGTCAAGAAAATAGCGGTCGTGGGAGATCAGGACGAATGTGTAGGGATAATTCGACAGATATTCTTCCAGCCAGTTTCGTGCTTCAAGGTCAAGGTGGTTGGTGGGCTCGTCGAGCAATAACAGGTTAGGTTTTTCCAGGAGCAACTTGGCGAGGGCCATGCGCATTTGCCAGCCACCGGAGAATTCGTCGGTTTGCCGGTGCCAGTCTTCTTTGCCGAAACCTAAACCCATCAGCACACTGCCGACTTGCGCCTCAATCGCGTAGCCGTCCCGGGTTTGAAATTCATGCTCGAGACGTTGATAGCGGTCGGCGATTTGCGTGTATTCGGGCAAGGCGTGGTCGACTTCGGACATGCGCGCGGTCAGCTCTTCCATTTCGCGCTCCATGTCGCGCAGGTCGGAAAACACCGACATGCACTCCGCGAAGACGGTTTGGCCGGACAGTGTCAGGCCTTCTTGCGGCAAATATCCGGCGCTGATTCCTTTGGCAGTGCTGATCGAGCCGTAATCGAGGGTCTCCAAATCGCCGAGAATTTTCAGCAGGGTGGATTTGCCTGTGCCATTCGCGCCGACCAAGCCGACGCGGTCGCGATTGGTGATCAGCCAATCGACTCCTTCGAACAGGAGCTTCTGGCCATAGCGCTTTCCGGCTGAAGACAACTGAATCATGGATAATTCAATCGTCTCATGAGAGGGGCGGTTTGCAGAAGCATGGGGCGCTGCGACTTGGTGCTGATGAGGGATTTCTTGAAAGGCATGTGACAGCAGGAGAGCTAAAAGGGGTCCTTCGACTGCGTTGTCTCGCGCAATTGCGCAGGACGACCTCGCTCAGGATGACAGATATTTAGAGCACAAGGTGGCGTTACTCGGTGACGTTCAGCTTTGCGGCACCATTCAAACGCTGGACTGCTCTGTCGATCACAGCCTGCATTTCGTGCGCGTACTTCACTTCGCGGCCTTTAGCGAGAATCTTCTTGGCGTCGTCGGAAGAGAACCAGGTAGGATTTCGCTCGGGTTCGTGGCCGGGCTCAATGGCATCCACTTCCATCAGGAAAGCTTTGATGACGAACTCGCGCACACCTGGAGGCTTCCAGAAGACGCCTTTCGAGTGAAGATAGAGGTGAAAGTGCCGGGTCTCGATGTGCCCGCGGACTCCAGCTTCTTCCCAGGCCTCCTGCTCGGCTGCCTGGCTGTGGGAAATGCCGTGTTCGGGAGCTCCCTTGGGAAACGTCCACTTTCCCCCGCCATTTGTGTTGACGAGCAGGAATTCGATGTCCGGGCCGCGCCGACGGTAGCAGACCGCCGCTACCTGTAGGGGCAGCGCGAAACGAGGCAGGCGAGACGTAGCCAAATCGCGTTCTCCATGGCAAATCCGGACATTCTTATGCTAAGGGCGGAATGTTGCAGGAGTGTTAAAGTGCAGCAAAAAAGGTGCACTGGCGAGGTTACGGCGGATACTGCGATGAATCTTTACACTCCGGCCCCGTACACGGGAATCACTGCGCCGTTCACGTCTCTTCCTGGGTCGCTGGCAAGCCAGACGATCAGGGAAGCGATTGAGTCCGGTTGGACCCAGGTGCGACGATCGGCCCCGGGCATGGCATCGCGGTTGGCGGGCGTATCGATGGTGCCCGGAAGTACGACGTTTGCAGTTATGGCCTGCTGTTTGTTTTCGCGGGCCACGGTTCGGACGAGGGAGACGAGAGCGGCTTTGGAAAGGCTGTACGCGCCGACACCCGGGCCAGGATCTTCAGCGGCACGGCTGCCAATCGCAATGATTCTGCCACTTCCCGCACGTCGCATGTGCGGGACAACCGCCCGGAGAACGTAAAAAGCGCTTCGCAAGTTTAAGTCCAGCATTTTCTCGAAAGTGGCGTCGTCGAGTTCGACAATGGTCTTCCCACCGGCGAAACCACCGACCAGATGCGCGAGAATATCGATCTTGCCAAAGCTGGACAGAACCTCATCGACTGTTTTTTGGGCCGCGTCAGCATTGGTAAGCTCGGCGGTAATTGCAACGAAGGAAGGATTGTCGAACTCCTTCTGTTCAATATGCCGTGCAACGCCGACGACGGTCGCTCCTGCATCGAGAAGCGCCCGTGTAACGGACATTCCCAAACCACCGTTGGCACCCGTAACCAGGGCGATCTTATTGTGTAGAGACTTGTTCACCGGAATGAGTTGGCGGCTGTACGCGAATGGGGCCTTTCTCAAAGACGCACATGCTGTCTAAAACTATCGAAATGACGTTTTCATTCCCGATGGCCGTGTTGATCATAAGGTGGTACAGGGACCGGGTCGGCCAGTCCGCATCGAAATAGCGTTTCACAAACTCGATGCGCTCGCGATCGATGTTATCCAGCAAGTGTTCCGCTTCCTGCTGGCTTTTGCCGAGCAATTTGAGGCGACGGACTTTCTCTGGAAACGGGGCGTATAAGAAGACGTGAAAAACGTCGGCGCGTTCACGCAAAAAGTAGGGCGCTCCTCGGCCCACGATCACGCCATTTCCGTTCTTGGCGACGTTCTCCATAACTGTGTGGCCCACGTCCACGAAGCGATCCGTGTTGAAAGGCTCATTCCCCGCGGCGGACATGCGGCTTTCGTAGCTGCCGCGAAGAAAACTGTTCACCAGCCGACGGAAGGTGCTGTCGGCGCGTTCCTCGCAGCGCTCCACTGCGGCGCACTCAACGTTGGCCAGTTTGGCGATTTCCTCGGTGAGGGCGTGATCCCAGAGTTTCCAGCCCAATCTTTCAGCGAGCTGACACGCGATCTGGCCAGCTCCACATCCATACTCCCGCTCGATGGTGATGATTCTATACATAGCTATTTTTTAAGATGCGTTATCGTAACCAGACTTTAGGCTCAACCGACATGCCGGGGCGCAGCACGTGTTCTTTAGTCTCGCCCGGATCGAAAGTAATCTTCACCGGAATCCTTTGTACCACTTTGACATAGTTTCCGGTGGCATTTTCCGGAGGCAAGAGGCTAGTGATAGCACCGGTTGCGCCGGCAATGCTCTGTACGTGGCCTTTGTAATCCTTGCCATTTTCGTCTACGTGAATGGTAACAGGCTGGCCGACACGCATGTACTTGAGTTGCGTTTCCTTGAAATTAGCAGTCACCCAGATGTCGTCGAAATTGATGACGCGCATCATTTCCTGACCCGTGGAGACGTTCTGTCCAACCTCTACCGTCCGGTTGGTTACAGCTCCAGTCACCGGCGCTATGACCAGCGTATAGGAGAGGTTGAGCTGTGCCTGATCCAATGCCGCTCTTCTCTGCTCCACTTGCGCGAGGGCGGATTGAGCCCTGGAGCGGGTGGCGGCGACCTGCTGCGGGCCAGTCCGGGTGGCCCGTTCATTGGCTTCCGCCTGCAGCAGCCGGGCCCTCGCCTGATGTACCTGCTGTTCGGCAGCGAGCGACGAAGCGCGGGCCGCGGTGACGGCGGCGGCACTGGCCTTTGCGGCCGCAAGTGCCTGATCGTACTGCTGCTGCGAGACCTCCTGCTTGTCGACTAGCTGGCGGTAGCGGACCAGATCATCCTGAGCTTTCACGTTGTTGGCTTCAGCCTCTGCCAACTGCGCATTGGCGGCGTCAAACTGCTGGCGGGCAGCGGCGATTCCAGCTTCTGCGTTTTCGATGTCTGCCTGAGCCGATGAAATCTGACTAGTCGTACTGACCGACGTAATGGGCACGTTCACGTGTGCAGCTTCGGCAAGGGCGACGGCGTCATCATATTCGGCTTTGGCGCGATCGTAAGCTACCTGATAATCCTTTGGGTCAATTTGAACCAGCGGGGTTCCCGCCTGCACATACTGATTGTCCTGCACGAGAAGTTTCAGGACGTGGCCGGAAATTCTCGCGCTAACGGAGTTGAGATGGCCGTCGATTTGGGCGTCATCGGTGTCCTCGTAACTGCTGAAATAGCGCCAAAGGAAGAAGCCGGCGACGATGAGCACAATGATACCGATGATGAGAAACAGCCGGAATTTTGGGCTCCGTGTTTTGAAACGACGCCAACGCAGATCCCGGTCGGATGCAGGCAGTGGACCGGGACCGGGCGGTGATGGGGCCGAGGATTGCGCTGGACGATCGTGGACTTCAATGTCTGTGTCTTGTGCCATGTTTACTTGCCTTGTAAATATTGCTTCACGCCTTCTTCGGCAAAGCCGATCGCTTTGACCAATTCGATCTTAGCCAGATTATGTTCATAGAGGCTGGAAATATAACTCTCATTGGCGGCGACAACCGCCTCCTGAGCCTGGACCACTTCGAGATTATCGGTGACGCCTGCGGCGAAGCGGTCCCGGGCCTGTACCAAGGTTTGATTGGCGAGATCGACTGAGCTTCTGGCAACCTCAACCTGGTCGGCAGCAGCATTCAGATCCAGGCGGGCAGCACGGACTTCGTAGTCGATTTCGCCGCGCAGATCATCCAGTTCCTGGCGGCTTTGCCGGAGGGCAGCTTCGGTCTGCAGCACGTCGGCATGGGTTCTGCCTCCTGCCGTGATGGGGATGTTCAAAGTTGCGCCGATTTGAAATACGCCGTGAGAATTGCCAACGTTAACACCGGCTGCACCATAATCACCTGCAATGTCCACTGACGGATAATGTTGCGCGGTTGCGGCGCGACGCTGGGCTTCGGCGGCGCGAACTTCCAGAACGGCTGCAAGATAGTCCGCACGCGACAGGTAAGCCCGCCGCAAATCATCTTCAAGGCTGGAAGTTACGAGCGGCTCGTAGGGTGCCTTGGTGACGAGTGTGAACTCCTGACCGGCAGGCAAACCGATTACACGGCCCAATTGCAGCAACTGCTTCGCGTAGTCGTTCCTGGCCACGATCAATTGCGTTTGTCGACCTTGCAATTCGACGCGCGCGCGAAGCACATCGATGGCGGGGCTAACTCCAGCCTTTTGTTGATCGGCGGCTTTGTCGTAAAGCGCCTGCGCAGTTTGCACCTGAGCTTCTGCCGTGTCCACTCGCGCCGCTCCGGCCAGGGCTACAAGATACGCGTTTCCGACTGCCAGCACGACTACTTCGCGTGCGTTCTTGTACGAGTATTGCGCAGCTTTTTCATTTTGACGGGCGCCGCGCGTGCGCAGAATGGCGTTGTAATCAAAGACGGACTGGCTGAGAAAAACGCCGCTCTGAAAGACGCCGACGGGGCCAATAACGTTGGAAACACCTGGAAACTTAAAGCGAAATCCTAATGCGGCCAGATCGATTTGCTCGGCGCTTTGAGTCGCGCTCGCACTTAAATGGGGAAGCAAGTCACTGAGTTCCTTCCATTTTTGTCCACGCACGGCCAGAGTCGTATCGCCCTGGAGCAAAAGTCCGAGATTGTTTCTGAGCCCGCGATCGAGCGCATCCTTAAAGGACAACTGCAGAATTCCCGGAGTGGCTTTTCCTTCCGGCACGCTGCCGAAAAATGGACTCTGCCCGGAAGCGCCGCCTGCCCCGGCGCCGGACTGGCTAGCAGCGGATGTTGTTGAATACGGGGCCGCAGGAACCGTGGATGTAGTCATCTGGCCCGTTCCCAAGCCAGTCAGAATGAAAAGAATGCTGCATAGGTAGAAAGCCGCCGCGTTTCCAGGAGATGTCCTCTTTCTCCACAGTGACTTGCCCGTGCTGGATTGTTCCATAGTGATAAAGGAGGAACATCACTGACCCAACAACCAGATGTTGATTCTAATCGCGGCCCAATAGATGCAATCGGCGGCCCAAGTGTCGCATGAGCCAGTAATCGCACCTGTAAAACCGCATTAAGATTTTCGCATATAGCTGGCGTTCAGGTGCATACTTGAGGTTAGGGACTAACCGACGGGGTGGGTTGGACGTCTAAACACGGCAAATGTTTGCGCAACTGAGTTCCGGGACGCCGAAGCGGCAGCCGTGTTTGCTGGCTACGTCGGTCGCGATGCATATCCTTTTACTGGCTTTCGTTCTCCACAGCCCTGCGCCGATCTTTGTCGCGCCCTCACTTGTGACGAAAGGCAATGGCGGTACTTCCCTGACGCGGATTTACTACGGTGGGTCAAGCGGGGTTACAGAGGCGCGCCCGGCGCCTGAGATCTACGCGCGGAAAACAACGGCCAAGCACCGGGTGCAGATGCCGCCGCTTGCGCCAAAGCAACAGAAAGGAAACACCACAACATTCGCGCTGGCGAACGATGGAGCCGCCGCCGGGTCGATTTACGGATCGCTTTCCTACGGGGCCGTTAAAGGTTTCGAAGTGCGGCCGGCGCTGCCGAGCGTCTCCCTGGATCCGGTGATCGAGCCGGCGCTGCTCAACGGTGAGGCGGGGGACGTAATCATTGAAATCACGATTGATTCGGCCGGAAACATCACCGATCTGAGAGTGCTGCAAAGCCTGAATCCAGTTGTAGATCAGAAGGTGATCGCAGCGGTCGAAAAATGGCATTTTGCTCCGGCTACGCGAGACGGTGTTCCAATCCCTTCGAAGCAGGATGTGCACTACCACTTTCCGCGGTAAGACGGCGTCCTAATACTTTGCGGTCCCGTTCTCCGCCTCGTTTTCAGCGTCGGCATGGTAGGCTAATCCGCAGATCCATAGACACCAAAGGTGACAGCGGGCTTGACTTTGGGGCCAGCCGAGGATCGCAAGAAGCATCATGGGCAAGGACAGCACCAACGAGGGGAGTGCGAGAGCCATGAACTGGCTGACAGTGGCGGGGTTTCAAGGATGGGCGTGCTCCCGCTGCGAATGGAATTCTCCCATGCCCACTCTGCTGAGCAACGCTGACGCCAAAACAGCTTATGACCGGTTGGCCACTTCGAAGTTTGCGCAACACTTGTGCGCGGATTATCCGTCGCGCCTTAAAGCGACTGAAGTGAGCTTTACGGAACGCATACGAAAACTGGTTTCGCAGGGTTTCAAACCTAAGGATGCGGTTGAGATTCTCTTGCAGGAAGTCGAACTGGAACACCGCCATGATCCGCAGGTGCTTGAACAGGCACGCCGGGAGGGGGAGGATTTCCTGCGGCGGATACGGACAGGGCTGCTTTAGCCGTCGCGCGGGCGAGTCGAACTGTCGCTCTTCAATGTCTGACTTTCTTTTGGTTTGCTTTCTGACATGAACGGCGGATGCCATCAGTAGCGGAGCCGATCTACTCTGTGCGACTCGTGGCTTTTTCGAGTTTTTTGATTTTCGCCATGTTGGCAGCAATGAGCTGCGTGTCCTTTCGTTTACCTGAGCGGTTGCGGCGCTTCGGTTTTGTAACGTAGTGGTTCTTCGCCATTCTTTTCTCCTTTGCCCTCTTTCAATGTGCGTGCAATCAGGATATTACGAGGACGAATTTTCCGTCTACCGGGCGCTGGACGTAGTTTGATCAGTGGCTTGATCCAAGAATGTGAGATAGGCCGCTAGTAACACATAGCTTTGATAATAGTCATCATGCTGAATTGCAGACATTCGGTCCTTGTTGGAGTGGATTATTCTTGCATCCCAGGTCTGTTGCGTCAGGGAATGAACGGTGATGCGAGGAACTTTTCGAGCTGCGAACTGCTCTGAATCGCTGCTGCCAACATTGTCCACATTGATGATGCTGACAGGCAAATTTAATTGTTTGGCGATGTAGACAAGAACGCCAGTCAACCGCTGATCGGAATGACTTGCCCAAATCTTAGTTGGGCCCAAGCCGAGCGTGTCCATGTTCACCATCGCATCGGTTGCAGCAACATTCTCTTTTGCCATTCTCTGGACGTAGTAATGCGAACCGACCTCTCCCGCTTCTTCTCCGCTGAACCCAATGAAGACGTAAGTGTGTTTCCGGGGCTGTACCTTCACTGCTTCATACAGCGAAGGTAGGAGAGATGCGCCGCTCCAATTGTCGACCACTCCATCGCCCATGGAGACCCGATCAAAATGCGCACCCACGATGATTACTCTTTCGGAAGTCCCTGGCAGCAGGCAAATAAGATTTGGCTGTTTTAAGCCTTTTGCCTTCTGTTCTGACAGGTGCTGGTTATCGCATCCAGCTTCAGAAAAGATTTGTTTGAGAGTCGACTCGCGTTGTTGATTGTCGCCGGCATACCTCTCTAAACGTGCGTCAATTGTCTCGCGCGGAACACGACTGTATCGAAGAGTCTCCGCGACCGCTCGAACGCATAGCCAGAGCAGCAGGACAATCACTAAAGAACGATAAATAGCTTCGTGCGATCTATGGCTCATCAGATCACTCGAGGTATAGCGACAGAAGCTGGCACAAGAAAACTGTAGCGCCTCCGGCGAGGCGTGGGTCGGAAAGGTTATTGGTCGGGGCGAGAGGATTTGAACCTCCGACCCCCTGCGCCCAAGGCAGGTGCGCTACCAGGCTGCGCTACGCCCCGACAAAACTGTAGTTTTGATTTTAAAGCACTGTTTGATTTTCGTGCTACCCGCCGTCAAAGCTTGCGAAACAATTCGACGTTGGCGATAAAATCGAATCCCAGATCCAGCGAGAATTTAGATTGCAATTGAAACTGCCTGAAAGAACACTCATCTACACGAGATTATTGGTCCTTACGATCGGTGCGGTGGTGATCCCGACTCGGATGCCTGCGCAAACCGATGAGATCCAGGTTTACGACGCGGAGATCGCTGACCAGGGCATTTTCAACTTGATGAACCACTTGAATTTCACGCCTATCGGCCGGACAACGCCCGTATTCCGGAATGCAATCGTCGCCAACAACTCCGTCAACGGAGCGCTCGAATGGGCTTACGGAGTGAAGCCCTGGTTCGAGCAGGGCCTGTATCTTCCCGTGTACAGCCTGCACTCGACCGATCACGGCGCAACCGTCAACGGATTCAAAATTCGTGAACTCTTTGTCCGTCCCCACGCGGTCGATCACCGGTTCTTTTATGGCTTGAACTTCGAGTTCAGCGTGAATGCCCTGTACTGGGAACCGAAGCGCATCACTTCTGAACTTCGCCCGATTGTCGGCGTGCACGTAGGCCATTGGGACCTCATCTACAACCCGATTCTTGATACCGACTACATTGGAGGTCTCAAAGGCCTTCAGTTCAACCCCGCCGGCCGTGTGGCTTACCATTTCGATCAAAGATGGGCGGGCGCAATCGAGGAGTACGACGGCTTCGGTCCGCTACGCGCTTTTGTTCGCGGTGATCAGCAGTTTCACGAGACCTGGGCAGTAGTGGATCGGATCGGCAGGCTCCTGAATGTGGAAACAGGAGTCGGCCTAGGCTGGAGCGGCGGAGCCGACAGAATCACTCTGAAGCTGATGCTTTCGCGGGACTTGAACTCTCGTTCGCACTAGGATCGAACTGAGACTCAGTGTCCTATGGAAATGTAGAACTGGCAGGCGAACCACAAATCCAACTCAATCGAGACAACATGATGGCAGTAAGAGTTATAATTTCGCCTTGAAATGGAGACTCCGCGTTATGCCCTGGTGGCGTACGTAAGAAACGCCGTAGGGGAGTTCGTCCAGAAGCTTCGCCAAGAACTGCACCCTGATCTTCCGCATCTGCCCGCGCATCTCACGATCCTGCCGCCGCGTTGCCTTCACGGCACTGAACTTTCCGCGCTTGAAACGCTGGAGGACGGTTGCAGCCGAGTTGAACCTTTCGAGGTAGTGCTCGGCGAGGTGGAAACGTTTGTGCCAGTCACGCCTACAGTTTTCATCCGGGTGGCGCATGCGGCATATCGCATGCGCGAGTTGCACGACCGCTTGAACTCACAACCGCTTCAGGCCGAAGAAGAATGGCCATACATGCCGCACCTGACGATTATCAAGACGGCTACGGAGGAGCAGGCACAGCAAGCGTACGTGGTTGCGCGAGACCGTTGGGGCGAATACCAAGGCAGCCGCCGGATTTCGATCCGAGAGCTCACGTTTGTTCGCGAGCAAGACAACAACCGCTGGACTGATTTGGCCGGGTTCCC
>JAFAGX010000550.1 GCA_019237515.1 Acidobacteriaceae bacterium | reverse complement strand
TCGCGAACATCGATCAAAAAAATCGACATACCTTCGGATTTCTTCTTCACCTCAGTGATCGGGGTGGTGCGGGCCAGCAATACCATCAGGTCCGAATGTTGAACTCGGGAGACCCACACCTTTTGTCCACTGATCACATAACGGTCACCTTTCTTTACCGCTGTCGTCTTGATTTTCGTCGTGTCCGTACCGGTGGTCGGCTCGGTAACCGCCATCGACTGCAGACGCAATTCGCCCCTGGCAATTTTGGGCAAGTATTTGCGTTTCTGCTCCTCTGACCCATGACGCAGCACTGTGCCCATGTTGTACATCTGGCCATGGCAGGCCCCAGAATTTCCTCCGCAACGGTTGATCTCTTCCAGAATGACCGAAGCCTCGGTAAGGCTCAGGCCGCCGCCACCGTATTCTTCCGGAATCAAGGCGGCGAGCCAGCCCGCTTTTGTAAGCGCCTCAACAAATTCTTCCGGATACGCACGCTCGTCATCCTTTTTTCGAAAGTATTCGTCGGGGAAGTCTGCGCATAGTTCCCGAACCGCTTTACGGATTTCCTGAAACTGGTCAGCGTTTTTTAACATGCTGGGATCGGAGCTTCCCCTTTGATGGCGTTAGGCATTGTGTTTACCGGTGCGCATCCGAGCCTAAGAGCGCCTCGCGGAACCGGCTTCGTAAGTACGGGCCGTCACGAGGAGGCAGGCAGACCGGTGTAGGTTTAGCGTCAACTTTCATAACAGCAAAAATCATTCCGCTCATACTAAAGATCCGGGTCGCCAGCTCATCAATTTCGGATTCCGTTCGAATCGTGACCGTTTCCAAAAATCCGGCTGCCTTTGCGATCGCCGCGAGATCGATTCCGCGTCCGGTGTGCGACAGCTGCATGCCAGTCTCGCCATAATGTTCATTGTCTAGGATCACGATGGCGAGATTGCCTGGCTTTTCACATGCGATGGTAGCCAACGATCCAAGCGCCATCAGCATTTCTCCATCTCCGGTGATGACCAGCACGCGGCGCTTCGGTTGGGAGAGGGCCAGGCCCAGTCCGGCCATTGCTGCTCCTCCCATTGCACCCCAGAAATAAAAATTCAGCGGTGTGTCCCCTGCAGCCGCGACGTCAAACGTGGGACTACCCAGACCGGTGATGATCAATTCGTCTTTGCGTGCTCGCAAAAGCCTCGCCACCGCAGCTCGCCTTTCCAACCGAGGTTTTTCGCGCCCTTTCGTCTTAACCTTCATTTCTTGAAATCCTTTGTGCCGATCACGCGTTGAGAGATGAGAACGGCTACGGCTCGACACGAATCGAACGCCAGTTTGGCCGCCGCACGCACGGTTTCTGCTATCTCCTTGGCCTCATCCACTCTGTAGACCTGCATGCCCGAGAGTTCCAGAACTTTTGCCGTTGCTTGGCCCATCGGAACTTGCCAGGGATTGAATTCACCCCACTCGCCCCGCATGGTGATCAAAGTAAGCAAAGGGATCCGGCACTCCTGATTCAGTGACAGCATGTTAATGCAATTCCCAACGCCGCTGGATTGCATCAGCAGCACGCCGGGATCTCCTCCCAACCATGCGCCAGCGAGCATGGCGACACCTTCTTCTTCTGTCGTCAGAGAAATGGCGCGCATGCCTGAATCTCCATGACACAGCCGGATTAATTCGGTGTGCCCGGCATCGGGCACATACGCAACTTGCCGAACACCGGCTGCCTTCAGCTCTTGAAAAATTTCCTTTGGCCAGGTTGGAGGCATGCTTTCGTTCACAAAAAAGTACGTGTTTCAACGCATGACAAACGGATTAGCGGTGACTGCGCCGGTGTTGATCCAAACGCTTTTAGTTTGCAGGTACTCGCGGATGGCTTCGATCCCGTTTTCTCGTCCGATGCCCGAATCTTTGTATCCGCCAAATGGCGACATATAGCTCACTGCGCGATAACAGTTGACCCAAACCGTCCCAGCCTGGATACGCTCTGCCATTCGGTGAGCCCGCCCGATATCGCTCGTCCAGACGCCGGACCCGAGGCCGAAACGAGAGTCATTGGCAATCGCAACCGCTTCATCTTCGTCTTTGAATTTGATCACCGAGAGAACCGGACCGAAAACCTCCTCCTGGGCGATACGCATGCGGCTGGTCACGTTCGCGAAAATTGTTGGCTCGATGAACCAGCCATTCCCGCACTCAGGCCGCTTGGAGGGCCCTCCTCCCATGAGGAGTTCTGCGCCGTCTTTTTTTGCGACCTCGATGTAGTTCAATATTTTCTTATATTGTGGCTGGGTTGTGATTGGCCCAACCTGAGTCTCCGTCTGCATGGGATCGCCCATGCGGGCGGAGCGCGCCAATGCAAGAAGTCTCTGGAGGAACTGATCGTGAATGGTTTCTTGCAGAAGTAAACGCGAACCCGCGATGCAGGTCTGCCCGGTGGCCGCGAAAATTCCGGAGATCGCGCCGTTTACGGCATCGTCGAGGTTGGCGTCATCAAAAACAATGTTCGGAGATTTGCCGCCAAGTTCGAGACTCACATGCTTGAACTGCTTCGCAGCCAGCTGATTGATCGTTCGACCCGTCTCATCGGAACCGGTGAAGCTGATCTTCCTCACCAGCGGGTGTTCCACCAGAGGTACACCAACGTCCTTTCCGAATCCTGTCACGACATTGAAGACGCCGGTCGGAAATCCAGCCTCATCGAACAGCTTGGCAAACTCGAGGGTTGAAGCGGAGGTAAATTCCGACGGCTTGATAACCACAGCGCAACCAGCAGCAAGGGCCGGGGCAAGTTTCCAGGTTGCCAGCAGCAAGGGCGAGTTCCAGGGCGTGATGACTGCAACGACGCCGAGCGGCTCATGCCGCGTGAAATTGAGATATCCTTTCTTGTCGAGCGGAACCACTGCACCCTGAACTTTATCGGCGAGGCCGCCAAAATAGTAATACCACTGCGGGATGTAGCTCAGTTGGCCTTGCATTTCGGCGATCAGTTTGCCGTTGTCGCGGACTTCTACTTCCGCCAGTTTCTTCGCATCGCGGCTAATCAGGTCGCCGAGTCTGTGAAGCAATAGGCCCCTTTGACTCGCAGTCATGCTCGCCCATGGACCTTCCGTGAATGCTTTGTGAGCCGCGCGTACCGCGGAATCGACATCTTCAGAGTTGCCTTCAGGAATCTCAGCCCATGGTTTTCCGGTAAACGGATTGTAGCTATCGAACCATTTCGACGATCTGGGCGCGACGGACCTTCCGTCGATGTAGAGTTGATATCGCATCCAGGCGCTTCTCTTCCTACCCGCGCAATGCACGCAAGGTCTCGGGATATGTCTCCTCAGAAATTTTTGCAGCAATCAAGACCGTGCCGGCGCAAGCTGCAGTCTCACGCAAGCAGGTAAGTAGTTCGTCTTCATTCGTGGCAGTTCGGCCAAGAAGGCCCATGCTACTCGCGAGATCCGCCCAGTTGACCGCACCGATCGTGACTCCGTTGGTCCGGTACTGCCGCTTAATCTGTTTGATTTTGATCAAGCTCAAAACGCTATCATCAAACACGATGATGCGCAGCGGCAAGTTCTCCCGCGCAGCGGTGCGAAGCTCTCCCAGGCACATCAAGAGTCCGCCGTCACCCGTAAACACCACAATCGGCTGCGACGGATTCAGCAAGCACGCGCCGATCGCAGCAGGCAGTGCAAATGCCATCGTTGAAAGTCCATTGGAAATCAGCACGCCACAAGGTTCTTTTGCCGGCCACAAACACATCACGGGGAACATGTGCGCTCCCGCATCCACGCTGATACGGCTTCCGCCGTAAACGCCGGCTACAACTTCGACGACACGGTGTGGCGTCAGCTTCCCGTCTATGTTAGCCGGACGCATCGCAGCCCGCTGCGCCTCAAGCAGCAGTGCAACTTCCGATTGAGACCAGTCACTTCTCTTAGGCAAAAACGCGGTGATTTTCTGCAGCAACTCGACTGTGTCGCCCACGATCTCCGCCGCAATCGGCACTTGCTGCTGGTCAATATGCCAAGCCGAAATGCTGACGACCGGTTGCGAATAGTTCCAAACTTTTGGCAACAGTTCTACCGGATCGAGGCCCACCGCGATGAATCCGTCAGCACGTTCCAGAACCTCGCGCTCCAAAGCGCCATTCGTGAGCAATCCCCCAAACCATCTGTGGTGGTCGGGTGCGACTCCCTTGGCTTTGTAGGTCACCAGCGCCGGAATTCCAAAAGACTCGCAGTGCTGCTGCACACCGGTAGAAATTTCTTGCGTCCTTGCGGCCAAGCCGACGAAAAATACCGGACGATGCATCTGACCCAAAATCTGCTGCACTTTGCGGTACACATCGCAATCAGACGAAGGCAGGTGCGCGGCCTGTGCACACGCGGTAGTGCCTTCACTCATTGAGGACGTCACTTCGCCGGAAATATCCAGGTGCACTGGCCCCGGCGGCGGAGCAAGAAGTGACTGCACCGCGCGGCTCAGCACGTCCTCGACATTCGTTGCGCGGACTTCCGCACTGAATTTTGTAACGGGCGCAAAGAGGTTGTGTTGGCAAAGCGACTGATGCTGCATGTGGCGAAGAGACTCAGGATGGCAATCGGTAATCACAATCAGCGGCACTCGATCTAGGAACGCTTGCGCAACTCCGTTCATGATCGACGCTACACCCGGACCGAGCGTCGCAATGCAAGCCCCCGGCTTTCCGCTGATTTCAGCTTGTGCAATGGCCATCATTGCCGAAGCAGTCTCGCTGTGGGCGAGGGAAAATGGAATCCCCAGCTTGGCAGCTGCTTCGATCAGATCGGCGTTGCTGCCGCCGCCCGGCATTCCGAACAGACGTTGCACGCCCAGATCGCCAAGCAGTTGGACGACGCGCTCAGCCATCGTCATGACTTTCTCAGCCATGCCCGCGAACTCATGCGATATAGCATACCAACGGTATCCCCCTCGCGTGTGCGACCGATATGAAAAGTGGTAGATTAGAAAAATCGTCCTGGCGGGAGAGCGAGCGTGGCTACACCGTTTACGCCTCAATTGCATTCCTCGGAGCTCTGGCCACCACTACCGCTTTCCGATTGGCAACCCACGTATCACAACCTGCACATGTGGACGCAGATCGTAGGAAAAGTGCGGCTCGCTTTAACGCCAAGGATCAACCATTGGTGGAATGTGCCGCTCTACGTCACGGCCCGCGGTTTGACGACTTCGCCCATTCCTTTCGGCAAAGACACTTTTGAAGTTCAATTCGATTTTCTCGAGCACAAACTGCTTATTGACCGCTGTGATGGCGCTCAGAAAGTAATGGCTTTGGAGCCGCGCACCGTTGCTGATTTTTACAAAGAATTCATGGATCTATTGCGTGCCTTGGATATCGAGGTCTCGATTTTTGCCAAGCCGGTCGAAGTGCCGGATCCAATTCCGTTTGCTGAGGACAACTTGTATCACGCGTATGACGCCGACGCGGCCTTCCGCTGCTGGCGTATTCTTCTCTCGTGCGAGTCGGTCTTTAAAAAATTCCGCGGACGCTTTGTCGGCAAGAGCAGTCCCGTACATTTTTTTTGGGGCAGTTTCGATTTGGCAGTAACACGCTTCTCCGGACGGCGCGCTCCTGAGCGGCCTGGCGCGGATGCCATGACCCGCGAAGCGTACTCACATGAAGTGATCAGTGCCGGGTGGTGGCCAGGCGGATCGGGAATCGATGGGCCTGCTTTTTATTCGTACACCGTACCCGGACCTGAAGCACTCGAGCGCCAGCAAATAAGCCCTGAATCCGCGTTCTACCATCCTGAATTGAAAGAGTTCCTGCTTCTGTACGATGACCTGCGGCGAGCTGAAAATCCGGAGCAGGAATTACTGCAGTTTCTTCAAACCACTTACGAAGCAGGCGCTACGCTAGCTCATTGGAACCGCGCGGAATTAGAAGTACAGCCGGCGGCCTAGTAGCCATCTCCTTCCACCGTCCAAAATTTTTACAAAACCTCCAAGCTAGCCTTCCGTCTAAGTAGTTCGGCTGAAATAACCGACTGCCGATACTTACGCTCACGAACCTGTCGTTTAGGTATTCTTAGCGCCGCTTAGGGGAGGAGATCGTATGAAACGCATAAAGATGTCTTCAACCTTCGTTCTGCTTGTGATTACAGGCGGCCTCCTTACAGCCGCGCAAGCGCAATCGTCTCCGAACGAGCCCACCGTGGCTTCGGTGGTTAATAACGAGATCAGCAAAGTTGAAAATCTCGTTATCGGAGTGGCAGACGCAATGCCGGAAGAGAAGTTCAACTTTTCTCCCGAGAGTTTGAACATTCCCAGCGCTGACTACAAAGGTGTGCGCACCTTCGCCATGCAGGTCAAGCACGTCGGGGCCTCGAATTATGCGATCTGGTCAGCGCTTACAGGCGAGACATTTCCTAAGGATTACCTCGGTGGAAATGGTCCGGAGAACTTGAAGAGCAAGGCCGACGCGATCAGGTTTTTGAAAGATTCGTTCGCGCTCGGCCATCGGGCAGCGGCTACTTTAACGCCGGAGAACATGCTGCAAAATCCCGGCAGCAGCAAGTCGACCCGGCTGCGCCTGGCCGTTTTTGGCGCCGAGCACGCGTTCGATCATTACGGGCAGATGGTCGAATATCTTCGCATGAACGGAATTGTGCCGCCTGCAAGCCGCGATAAGGAAGGGCACTAGTTCAAAGAGAGCGCATGCCGTGATTGGGAAGGGCGCGGCTCAACCGTGCCGTACAAACGCTGCGGTTCCCTTGGAGCGCAGAGTACGAAATGTAATCGAGTAGCGCAACTGCTCGACTGGCGGAATGCTGTGCTCCCACCCCGACCTGGCCAAACCACCCAACACGTAAATCGACCGCGGCTCAAGCTGCAGCGAGAGAATTTTGCCCGCACCCTGATACGGTTTCAGCCGCAAGCGGCAAGCGCTCCCCAGAGATATCCCGATAATCGTTCCAAATTGCGGGGCATCGCGATGCCAGCCAATCGGTGTGCCCGGCGAATACTCTGAGACCATCGCCTGCGCCAGATCTTCGGCGACGACGTTCGCGGCCTCTGCAGCACGCTTACGAATGCTAAGCAGAAACTCCGGAATCGGCGGCGTGTTCTCGTGCTGCTGTTGCGTGTTGATGTCGTAGCTCACGCCGTAACGAACCACGCGCCGCTTCGCGAGATATCCGTGATAATCGTAGGGCGCGAATTCAAGCGCGCCAAAAATCCGCGATAACTCCGCTTCTTCCGCCTCGCTCAAGAATTCCTCGCGGTAGAGGAACCCCTTGGGCAACTCTTCTGCCGCCGCTGGTCGCCATCGCGCCATGAATACATAGATGAGACAGGGAACCTCCGCGAAGCAGTTCTCATTCCCCGGCTTTTCGTCGCCGCTTGGTATTTCAGCCCGGGACATCAGTATTGGGTAGCTATGGCTGAAAATTTTTCCTGTAATCTATACAAATTCCTGAGAGCGAGGATGCAATTCAATGAACATCGAACAGCAAGTCGCTGCTTACTACACCCGTGAAAAACTGGAAGACAAAATTGTGGGCTTGCTGCACAGCGCCGGCAAAAATCTTGAGCATCTGAGCTCTGAAGACCTCGCCGCAATCGACGAGTTCCACCTGGGCGGTCGTGAAGCCACCCAAGCTTTGGCGGACTTTATGGAGCTTCGCCCCGGCATGCATCTTCTCGATGTTGGCTGCGGCATTGGAGGTCCGGCGCGCTACTTTGGCAGCCGCGGGTGCCAGGTCACGGGCATCGATTTGACCGAGGAGTTCATTCGCACGGCTGAAAACCTCACGCGCATGGTCAAACTCGACGGGACTACGAAATTCCGCCAAGCCAGTGCACTCGAGCTGCCCTTCGCTGCGGGCACGTTCGACGGGGCCTACACAATCCACGTCTGCATGAACATTGCTGCCAAGAACGGCGTCTTTCGCGAGGTGAAGCGTGTGCTGAAACCCGGCGCCCGCTTCGCCATCTACGACATCATGCGCGGCAGCGACGGCCCGCTTGCCTTTCCGGTACCTTGGGCGCGCACCTCTGAGACGAGCTTCGTGGCCAGCGTGGACGATTATCGGCAGGGGCTGCAGGCGGCGGGATTTCGCATCGTTCACCAGCGCGACCGCCGGCAATTCGCCCTCGACTTCATGCAGCGAATGATGGCGCAAAGCGCATCCGGTCCACCGCTTCTCGGAGTACACGTGCTGATGGGCGAGCATGCGCCTTTAATGCTCAAGAACGTGAATATGGCTATCGTCGCTGGAATGCTGACTCCGGTGGAACTGGTCGCCATTGCCGACTAGGGGGCTGTCACCTGTGGCGGGGGCGCCCTCGCCCGCGAGCTCCGCCATAGTGCGGTTATTCCGACACCGCGCGCTTTCTCCAGCGTGGCGAGGAATCCCGCAGGCATGGCGATAACTATATTCTATGCAGGGAGTCCCATTTCTCACGCGTACTTAGCGCGCGAAATGGGAACGCGGACTTCGAAGCTCATTCCACCGCCAGTCCATTCCCCGCTTTGTGATACCGACCGGAGCGGCACTTCGCGAAGCGAAGTTGACGCCACCCGCCGAGTCCTGAGCGCAAAACTACCCGCCCATTACCTTGTCATCCCGAGGGGAGCGTGATCTTTCGCTTGCGAAAGATCACACGCAGTCGAGGGACCTGCTGTTCCAAATCGTCCAAAATCCCCACCTCCGAAAGAACGCGGAAGCTCGGGGCCCCTGGCGGACTAGCACTCTAGCCCCGCGCCTGTAGTTCGACTATAGTTGGCTAAAGCTAGGATCTACATGAGCACTGCGAAGCAAGACGTTGCCCAACTTCTGAACAAACTCCCAGACGACTGCTCCGTCGAAGACATTCAATACCACCTTTACGTGCTCGAGAAAGTCCGCCAAGGTCTCGAGGATGCGCGAACAAATGGGACGCTAACCCAGGAAGAAGTTGAACGCCGCCCGA
>JAFAGX010000238.1 GCA_019237515.1 Acidobacteriaceae bacterium | reverse complement strand
CCAGTCGCTGCTCGATGCCGGGGATCGCGACTTTGAGGACCAGCCCTGGCCAGCCTCTATCGGAGATGACCAGATTGCTACCCCCGCCCAGGACAAATAACTCAAGATTGCGCGACCGGGCGAATCTGACGGCTTCTGCCACTTCGGTGGCCGTCGCAGGTTCAACAAAAAAACGCGCAGGACCGCCCACGCGGATAGTGGTCAGTGGTCCGAGAGGGACGTTTTCCTGGATCAGCATGGGGATGGCGAACTATCAATATAAACTGGGTCCCGCTGTATGGACATTGGACTAGCCATCGAAAACATCGTGGAACGCGCTACGCGCGAGGCCTCGGGGTAGTGGTCAGATCCCATCCTCTCGCCAGAAGCGCGAGAAGGGGGCAAATCGTCGGAGGGATTCTCGTGAAAAGGGGTGTTTGACTGGCTCTTGGCTGCCGCGTATCCTGAAACACATGTGTAACGGCTCCATGCCGGCCCAGCGGGGTTGTTGTTGCCGCCTGGCGCCGGTTTGTGGGTAACGCGAAAGACTTTCTAACCCACCCGGTGAATCGAGGGTGGGTTTCATTTTGACCCAGCCCATTCGAGAAGCAGGTGTGGTCGAGACGAACTACTTCTTTGAACTGCAAAATTAGGAGGAATGATGAGCACGGCGAGAGTTCTGAGTAGCGATCCCGAGACGACACACGGGAATCTACGTATCAATGACACGGCACCGAATTTCACTGCGGAAACTACGCAGGGCCCGATCGACTTCCATGAGTGGGTCGGCGATGGCTGGGCGATTTTGTTTTCCCATCCCAAAGACTTCACTCCGGTTTGTACAACGGAACTCGGCTACATGGCCGGCCTGCAGCCGGAGTTCGCAAAGCGGAACTGCAAGATCATCGGTTTGAGCATGGATCCGGTTGCCGACCATAGCCGCTGGGCGAAGGATATCGAGGAGACGCAGGGGCACCAGGTGAATTATCCGCTGATCGGCGATCCGCAACTGAAGATTGCAAAGCTGTACAACATGCTGCCAGCCTCCAGCGGAGACACGTCCGCGGGGCGCACTCCAGCCGACAATGCCACCGTGCGCACCGTGTTTGTCGTTGGACCAGACAAGAAGATCAAGTTGCAACTCAGTTATCCAATGAGCACGGGCCGTAACTTCGACGAAATCCTCCGCGCGTTGGATTCTCTGCAACTCACGGCCAAGCATGCAGTCTCGACCCCAGTAAATTGGAAACCGGGCGACGACGTGATCATCAGCGGCTCGGTTTCGGACGAGCAAGCCCGGCAGAAGTATCCTGGGGGATGGAAGGCGCCCAGGCCGTATTTGCGGATCGTGCCACAACCGAAGTAAAGATTGTCCGCACCGCACGCAAGGGGGTGAGCCATGCGTGCTGTCAAAAGCCGCCTATTTGAAATCAATCCCGGTCCCGAGAAACTCCGTGCAGACCTGCATGGCAAGGACGTACTGAGAATGTGGGGCCGGGTTGTCACCGGTTACAAACCATTTCTCTCGATCGAAATCACGCGTGAGTGTCCGCTGCGATGCCCGGGCTGCTACGCCTACGAGCCGCAGCATCTCGGGGGCGCAGTGGCGCTTCGCCAGCTTTCTGACTACAAGGGGGAGGAACTGGTCCGCCGGGTACTTACCCTGGTGAATGAACTTCGTCCCGTGCACGTTTCAATTGTGGGCGGCGATCCGCTGGTTCGTTTTCGTGAATTGCAGGAGATATTGCCAGCACTCTCGCGTCGTCGTATCGGGGTATTTCTCGTCACCAGCGCGTTCCGCAAGATTCCGGACGAGTGGTTTTCGCTTCCGGGATTGGAAATCGTCGTCTCTATCGACGGGCTGCAGCCAGAACATGATGAGCGTCGCAAACCCGCCACCTATGCACGGATTTTGCAGAGCATAGCTGGAAATCCCATCAGCATCCACTGTACGGTGACTTCGATGATGGTTCGCGACGGTTACCTGGAGGAATTTCTTCGTGCCTGGAGTGAGCGGGTTGAAACGCGGCGAATCTGGTTCAGCCTGTTTACGCCTCAGCGTGGAGCAACCGATGCAGAAATGTTGAGTCGCGAACAACGACACTATGTGGTAGAGGAATTGGCGAGACTGGCGAGCTCTTATCCCAAGCTTGATATGAACGGCGAGATCTTGCGCGAATTCATAAATCCGCCCGCGCGTCCAGAAGATTGCATGTTTGCCCGCGTTACCGAGACAGTTTCGGCTGACTTAAAAACCAGGATCGCGCCATGCCAATTCGGCGGGAATCCTGACTGCTCACAGTGTGGGTGTTTTCCTTCCATGGTCTTGGCCAGAATGGGTCACAAGGCACCGGTGCGAGGGCTAAACGCTATCTCGATTCTAAAGGTCTCAGCAATTGTAGGGAGCTATGCTGCTCGGATGCGCCCGGGTTCTTCGACCTGAGAGGTGGTTGGGTTCCCGACACCTGTTGCTCAAACAACCACTGCGAGTGCGATCCCTTACCACGAAACCGCGTCTCCGGCATAATCATTGGTATGGCGGAGACTAAGCTTGTAGTGGTTACTGGCGGGGAGGGCTTCATTGGACGGGATGTCCGGTCCGTGCTCCTCTCTGGCGGCGACGATGTCATTTCGCTGGATCGCCAAAATGGCAGGCAATCGTTCGGTGGCCTGAGCCTTGAGTGCGATATTACGGATGGACAGCGAGTGGAGGAGATTTTCGCTTCGATGTCACGGCAGGTTTATGGCATCGCTCATCTGGCATCAACTCTCCGCACGGCTTCCGAGAGGGATCCAAAGCAGGCAACAGAAGTCAACATTCTTGGGAGTCTCAACGTTCTGGAAGCTGCGCGGAAATTTGGGGTCGCGAGGGTGGTCTTCGCCAGTTCAATCAGCATTTATGGTTCAAAGGGCACCCAGGACGATGTTTCCGAAACAGATTACACCGCCCCCGAGGATATGTACGGCGCGGCAAAAAAGTACATTGAAGTACTTGGCAACACATATAGCCATAAATTCGGGATTCAATTTGTGAGTATGCGAATTCCGATCGTGGTTGGCTCAGGCCCAGGCACCGCCACATCTGCGTGGAGAACCGACCTGCTCAATGCTCTTCGCGAGGCAAGAGAAAGCCAAATCGTCATTCCGTTTGCGGAAGACGAGACGCTCTCCATCGTGCACGTCGAAGATCTAGCTAACGCGTTCGCGACTTTGTCGAACGCGGAAAGTATTGGGCATTCCGTCTACAATGCGCCTTGTGAAGTCTGGCACCTTTCCCAACTTAAAAGAGAAATTGAAGCGTTAAACCCGCAGGTGCGCGTTTCCTTTGGAGACAGGGTTGTCAGCGGATTCCCAAGGCGGCTGAATTGCGATCGATTCAAGTCAGAGTTCGGTTGTGTTCCCAATCTCTCCGGGCACCTCCGTCGAGCAGCGCAGGTGAAGGTTCAAACATAAAGCGCTGTCGTAAGTTCATAACCCTAAGTTCATAACCAGAGAGGACACGAAGGGTCACGGAGGCTTTTTCTTTCAAAATTTTCTGAGTGGCCTCGTAGTGAATCTGGATACCACGGGTCGCAATAAGACTTTCTTTGCCACAGAAGTTAAAATAGCGCGGCTGAACAAACCAACTATGACCAAAAAGAAATTGCGTCTCGCGATGATTGGGCCGGGTTTCATTGGCAAAGTGCATTCCAACGCATTTCGGCAGGTCAGTCACTTCTTCGATGTTCCCTATGATCTGCAGTTGCAGGTGATCTGTGGAAGAAATCGCGACAAGCTCCAGGCGGTGGCCGCGCAATGGGGATGGGACGAAGTAGAAACTGATTGGCAGGCCGTCATCAGCAGGAAAGATATCGATGCGGTCGACATCGCGGTGCCGAACGTATTGCACGCTCCAATTGCGCTTGCAGCGGCGGCGGCAGGGAAAATGGTGTTGTGCGAAAAGCCATTGGCTGTTTCGCTGCAAGAAGCCAAGAGCATGGCGCAAGCGGTGCGACGGGTGCCGAACCTGGTGTGGTTCAACTACCGTCGGCTTCCGGCGGTTGTCTTTGCCAAGCAATTGATTGAGGAAGGACGGTTGGGGCAGATCTTCCATTATCGTGCGCTCTATCTGAATCAGTCGGGGAATGATCCATCGAAGGCACATGCGTGGCGCTACAAACGCAGTGAGGCAGGAACCGGCGCGACCGGGGACCTGCTTTCACACCTCGTTGATCTCGCGCTTTACTTGAACGGACCGATCGCCGACCTCAATGCTACGACCCACACTTTTGCTTCGGGACGCGATGTGGATGATGCCGCATGGTTAGCGGTTCGCTTCGCCAACGGCAGCATTGGGAATTTCGAGGTGAGCCGTTACGGAGTCGGTTGTCAGAATCGCAATACGTTTGAGATTAACGGATCGAAAGGCATGTTGCGGTTCAGTCTCGACGAGATGAACCGGCTGGATTTCTTTGATGCTACAGAGGCTCCCAACCTGCAAGGCGTACGAAGCATACCGACCACGGGACCAAATCATCCTTATTGGCAGAATTTCTGGCGACCTGGCCATCCGATCGGCTACGAGCATCCCTTCATTGCCACGACTGCAGACTTCCTGAATTCCTGTGCGCGGGACGAGCCCTTCCACGTCAGTTTCGAAGATGCGGTTGCGGTACAGAGGGTGCTGGATGCGGTGGAACGATCCGCGAGCGGTGGTAATTGGGTGAAATTGGGTGATGGTGCGATTTAATTAGGAAGCGAGCAAGCGCGCGATTGTTGTGTAGCAAAAATCGCGACACTTCGCGCGGCTCGCCCAAATCCCTCCCTGCGCAAAAGAGGCTTGGTCAGGATGACAAGCTATTTATTGGACCGAGACCTTTCCTGTGAGTTCAATCTGTGCGGAAGATCGGCCGACGTACACATCAAAGTCGCCCGGGGCTACGGTCCATCGGTGACTTTTGACGTCGAAATATGAAAAAGCTCTGCGATCGAGACTGACTTCAACATGTCTGGTTGCGCCGGGCTTAAGCTCCACCTTGGTGAATCCTTTTAGCTCTTTCACCGGACGAGGAACAGGAGCATGCTTATCGCCGACGTAAATTTCCGCAACCTCCGCGCCTGCACGCCTTCCGGTATTCATAATGTCGAATGCGACGTTCACCCGCTGATCTCCTGAAGCCTGTGTAGGAGAAATCGTTAGGTTCTTGTAGCCAAAGGTGCTGTAGGAAAGCCCGTAACCAAACGGGAATAGCGGCTTGGTGCTGGACTTGTCGAAATGGCGGTATCCGAGGAAAACGCCCTCGGAATATGTGACCTTCTTTTCGCCTTTCTTGGGATAGTACGTGTCGTGAACGGCGTTATCTTCCCAGCGCCGCTCGAAAGAGATTGGCAGCCTTCCCGAGGGGTCATAGTCACCAAACAGCAATTGCGCCAGCGCGGTGCCGCCTTCCTGGCCGGAATACCACGACTCAAAGATCGCAGGCACATGGTCAACCCAGGCCGACATGTCAACGCTGCCACCGGAAGTCACGACCACTGCCAACTTTTTGTTAACTGCGGCGATCTGATTGATGAGTTCGTCCTGCCCGGGAGGAAGTTGGAACATGCGGTCGGCACTTTCGCCTTCGTTCGAGGCATCGAACCCAACCGCCATAATGACAGCATCGGCACGCGAGGCCAAAGATTTTGCGCGCGCACTTACCAGATCCTCGGGGCGGACGATGCCGAGCGCAACAGGGACGGTATGCCAGCCCTGCCGCACATAGGACTCGAGTTCGACCAAGTGTGGGCCTGGCGTCATTGTCATCGATGTTTCGCTTAGGAAGGCGTACCACGCATTCCAATCATCAAACACCAGTTTTTTATCGATGTAGAGTCGGTAGCCGCCAGTCTCACCAGGCCCTTGAACAAAAACCAGGTATTTGCCGGGAGAAGTCGGGGCAAAATAGCCTGTCCAGCGAACCGAAGCATCAGCATCAGCATCCTTGGCCCAACGAAAAGGCTGGTAATCGACAAACTTGTCCACCCGCGTCATTGCAGGCGACCCGTTGAGATCCGCGTTGGTAAAGAACTCAGCTTTCAAACCTGGCTGGCCGCCGCTGGAGTCGGTCGTGAACTGGGTCTGCTTTGCCATGTCCTCCGGGCTCGGAATCCCACGGTCATAATAGACTCTCCCGGCTCCGAGATATTTCGCAATTCCTTCCAGATAACTGACAGGCGTAAACGGTTTTGCCTCCGCGCTTCCTGCAGCACCTGGCACCGCGGGATAAGCATCGGGCCCGATGACCGCCACGGACTTTATCTGTGCCTTGTCGAGTGGCAAGACGCCGCCATCGTTCTTGAGAAGAACCACGCTGGCGCGAGCGGCGTCCAAAGCGGCTTTTGTTCCCTCTGGATTGAGAAGAGGAATCGATGGATCAGTTTGTTCACGATCAAGCCATCCGAGGCGAATCGCCGTGCGAAGGATACGACGCACTTTATCGTCGATGGTTGCTTCCGTAACCTTGCCGGCCTGGATCGCGGGAAGCAGGGTCGCGCGATTCATGAACTTTCCTGACGGCATCTCGAGGTCAAGACCGCCATTCGCGGAGGCGATGCCGTCGGAGGTTGACCCCCAGTCGGACATCAGAATTCCGGAGAATCCCCAATCCTTCTTGGCGACGTCGGTGTTCAGATATCCGTTCTCGGTCATGTGCTGGCCGTTGGTCAGATTGTAGGAATTCATGATGGCGCCGACATGAGCTTCCTTCACGGCGGCTTCGAAGGTGGGAAGATAGATTTCGCGCATGGTGCGCTCGTCGATCACTGAGTCCATGTTGCGGCGATCGAATTCCTGGTTATTGCCCATGTAGTGTTTGATCGTGGCACTGACGCCTTGCTCTTGCATGCCTTCGATATAGCCCACCGCAGTTCGCGCAGCAAGATACGGATCTTCCCCGAAGTATTCGAAATTTCTGCCGCACATGGGAGCGCGATAGATGTTGACGCCCGGGCCCAACATGAAATGGACGCCGCGGGCCCTGGCATCCTGACCGATGACTGATCCGATGCGGTGAGCCATTTCGGGATCCCAGGTGGCAGCGAGTCCTATGCCGCCGAAAACGGTTGCCGGTCCGTAGTTCCGGACGCCAACTGGTCCGTCGGCCATCTTCAGGCGGGGAAGGCCGATATGCGGAATGGCGCGGATGTAGAAGTCATCGACGCCGCCAATCAGATCGATTTTTTCTTCCAGTGTCAGTTGTTTGAGAAGGGAATCAACGCGCGCCTCGACATCCGGAGAGGATTTCTGGCCGTGGCCTAGCGCTGAAAGGATAGAAAGAATAAAGGCAAGACAGACAGACTGCAGCTTCCGTGACATTCAAAACCTCCGGTTGCACGTCGGATTGCGACAAGTTGCAAACTGCGGTTATTAAACTTTGTGATCCCCGATCGATTGCGCGCCAAGAGTGGCTAGTTCTACGTCTTCAATCGATGACAATCCGCTGACTCCAATTGCGCCCACCACCTCGGAATTCTTCCAGACGGGAATGCCCCCGCCCCAGCCCACAAATTTGGGATCGCCGTAGTAGGAAATGTCATGGCCTTTTTCCGGGTGCCGGACTTTATCGCCGATCTCCTTGGTGGGTTTGCGCTCTCGTGCCGCAGTCCAGGCTTTATTCATGGCGATGCGAATTGAAGAAATGGGAGCCCCGTCCATGCGGGCAAAAGCGATGAGTTCGCCGTGGGAATCGGCGACAGCGATTACAGCAGACTTTCTCAGCTGCAATGCTTTTTCTACGATCACATCGATGATTTGTCTCGCTTCGGAATAGTCGATGGTCTGAGTGGTTCGCATCTTTCAGGCGCCGTCATCAAGGCAGGTCTATCTATGGCGGCTGGAAAACTGATTATCCCTTGCGGCGGTGACAACGCGTGAGCAAAAAAATCCGGACCGGGTGAAAATGCCCGGTCCGGGAAATCCTGGGATTAGAAATTAAACTTTAAAGCGGCCTGGATAAGTCGTGGGTTGCCGACCGTACTGGAAACCACTCCAAATCCATTAGCAGCATTGTTTCCGGATGCCGGATTAAAGCTCGTTCCGGGGAAGCCAAATTGCGGCCGGTTAAACAGATTGAAGAACTCCATCCGGAACTCAATGTTGGTGCTCTCCGTAATGCTGGTCCGCTTGAAGGCAGCGAAATCAAAGTTGTTGATTCCCTCTGCGCGCAGCGTTGCATCTACCCGGGACTCGGAGCCAAAACCGTACTGCGGAGGCGCCGAAAAGCAATCAACGTTGAACCATTCTGCCAGCGTGCGTGGGCCCGATTTGCTGCAACCACCTATAACGTTAGGACGCAGTTGGGTACCTACGCCGAGGTTGAGCTGTTGCAATTGAGTGCTGGGACCACCCCATGCGATTTTGAGCGGGAAGCCACGTTGGAAGGTGGTAATGCCGTCGATGCCCCAACCAGAGACAATCTTGTTGGCTGGACCGCTGAGGCTGTTAAGCCACATCTTTCCCTTACCAAACGGCAGATCCAGGACATAGCTGACGACGAGCCGTTGCGGGACATCTTCGGACGAAAGAGACTTTTCCCCAGAGAGGTTATTGAAATCCTGCACCTGGCCCACGCCGCCGGTTGTACCACCCTCAAGCCAACTGGTGGTGGTATCGGTATTGGTCAGGAGCTTGGCATTGGTATATGCGACCAACAGCGTGCCGCCGCCCGAGAACCGCCGGGTTACGCTGACCTGTAGGGCGTTATACATGCTGTCGCAGCAGCCTTGTCCGGCCAAGCTCAACCGAGTGTATTGCGGGAATGGACGGAGCAACTGTCCGGCGGGAACGGTTGCAGTGCTGAGTGATGCATTTGCACCCACCAGAGTATTGGTTACTGGTTTGGCGATATCGGGCTTGAACGCACAAATCGCCGTCGGACTGCCGCAGGCGGCGGTGTATTGCGCGTTCGCCTGTGCAATGTAAGAGTCGGGGATTTGGTTGATCACGATGCTGGGGTTGTAGTTCGAAAGATGTACGCCATGCGAGCCTGCATAGGCCACATCGGCAAAGAACTTGCCTGGCAATTGGCGCTGGATGTCCAGATTGTACTGCTGTACATATGCGGGCTTTGGCAGAAGGTAGGGAGATAGCGTGGGAGAACCGTTCGCCGCTGCAAAGGCTGAAGTGTTTCCGCCTCTGCCGGGCGGCTGGATGATTCCGCCCGCGCCAAACGGACCGGTGGTGGCGCAAGAGGCGACGAAAGCGGCAAAACCTCCGCCTACTGCGGTGCAATTGCTTCTATCGAGAGAGGCACTGGGCGACACTCCGTTGTTTACAGTACCGAAGAACGGCGTCGTCGCAAGGTTAATCAGATCGTTATCTGGATTCAGTTGGAAGACCACGTAGTTTGGCACCCAGAATATTCCATAGCCGCCACGGAGCACCGTTTTTGGACTAAAGCTGTAAGCAAAACCGAGGCGTGGGGCGAACTCCTTCTTATCCAGCGGTATGTTGTTTCTGGTGGAGTTAGGACCGTTCTGCACCAAGGAAACGTCGCCGATGCAGGGAGATCCTGGAATCCCAACGGGTTGGCCGTTTACTAGAGTGGATTGACAACCGGTGACGCTGGCATTGGTTTGGCTTGGGTTCCAATAGGTCAAACGGTTGTAACGTTCCGACCACGGACCTTGAAGCTCATAGCGAAGGCCCAAGTTCAAGGTTAACTTGGAGGTGTAATGCCAGGTATCGTTGACATAGAACGCGCGATAGGTCTGACGGCCTTGGGTTTGAGCAGGAACCTGAGCCGCGCCGTCGGTTTGGTTAATGAAGGTGGCGGGTCCGTTCTCGGATAGTCCCAGCAGGAAGTCAGCGAACCCAAAGCCACCAGGAGCGCCGGGAGCACTGGCGGTCCAACTGCCATCGAAAGCAAA
>JAFAGX010000209.1 GCA_019237515.1 Acidobacteriaceae bacterium | reverse complement strand
GCCATGTCGATTGCACGTTGCGCCACGCGAGAAGTGATTCCGTAGGAGACGACCACAACATCGGCATCGTCGAGTTGATCCTCTTCGAACATCGCGATGCGGCCAGCCGCGGACTGAATTTTTTGCTGCAAACGCCGGACCAGCTTGTCTTGCGTTTGCGGGGTCATGTTCGGATAGCCGCGCTCGTCGTGGGTAAGTCCAGTCACATGAAATCTGTAACCTTCACCGGCGAACGCCATTTCTGGGACCATGTCACCATTGGTTTCATAGGGCAGGTATTCGTCAACACGTTTGTGGGTGTGTTTGCGAGGTACGACATCGATCTGTTCGGCGGGTGGGATGATGACTTTCTCTGTCATGTGTCCGACCACTTCATCCATCATTACGAGCACCGGGACGCGAAATTCTTCAGCCAAGTTGAAAGCCTTGATGGTGAGATTGAAGCATTCCTGCGGAGAGTTCGGGCAGAGCGCGATGACTTCGTAGTCGCCGTGCGATCCCCATCTTGCCTGTTGCATATCAGCTTGGGCGGGCAGTGTGGGCAGACCCGTGGAGGGTCCGCCGCGCTGCACATCCACGAAGACGCACGGAGTTTCGGTCATCGCGGCATAGCCGATGTGCTCTGCCATCAAGGAAAATCCAGGTCCGGACGTGACGGTGAAAGCTTTGGCACCAGCCCAGACTGCGCCTTGCAGGGCGATGGAAGCCGCCAGTTCATCTTCCATTTGAATGAAACAGCCGCCAACGGTGGGAACGCGGGCAGCAAAGCGTTCGACAACTTCCGTGGATGGAGTGATTGGATATCCGGCAGCAAACCTTGCGCCAGCTGCTAACGCACCCTCGCAACAAGCGTGGTCGCCGTCAATAAAATGCACACCGGTGAGTACGCCGAGAGGATCGGCAGTCACTGGGAAACTCCGCTAGCTTGGGAAATCTTAGTAGCATAAATCGCGAAGTCAGGGCAGTACATGCCGCAGAGATCGCAGCCGCTGCATTTTTCGGGATGCACCACATGCGGCGGATGATAGCCCTTGGAGTTGAATGCCGAAGAAAGCGCCAGAACTTTGGTTGGACAAAATTCCACGCAGAAGCCGCAGGATTTGCAGCGCTCGACGACGATGGAAACCCGGCCTTTTGCCACAGTCTCTCTCCTCAGTGATGATCAGCCACCCTGGATGTGATTATGCTTGGGCGAAGTCGCAATGGGGTGTGATATTGATCACCGGAGCCGGTGAGGTGAGACACAAAAAAGGCCCCGGTCAAGGCCGGGGCCGTGGAGCAAGACCCAGAACGCTCAGAACGAGAGTTCTGCTTTGATCTGGACGATACGCGGGGAAGCGTCGCCGCCCAGGAATGATCCAAACATGCTGGTCGGCGGCCCAATGGCGTGGGTGATCAAGCCAAATGTCGGGCTTCCCAGGTTCTGATCGGGTTGATCGAAGTTGGCGTGGTTGAGAACGTTAAATGCCTGCAGACCGACGCTGAACATGCCAGCTTCGGTGATAGGCACGTGGAAGTTCTTCATCACGGTAATGTCGGTGTCGAAGAAGTTCGGGCCGTAGAACTGATTTCGGCGTTGGAAACCAAAGCCGTTGATGGCCGGAGAGAACATGCCTGCGGTATAGCATGGGGTCGTGGTAGCGCTGCGTGAGCAGCTTACCGGAGTTCCCGCAGGATAGTTGGCGAACAAGTTGGGCGCGGTTGGAGGCGTCACACTGCTATAGTTGAACGCCTGCAGAGCGCCGAAGTCTGTCGGGTCAAGAATGGTGTAGGGCAGGCCAGTACGGTAGAACAGCGTACCGGAGACCGTCCAATCCGCAAGCACTCCCTTCCATCCATTAATTTTTGGAACATTCCAAACGTAATTCGCGCTGACATACTGGCGTGTATCGTAGTCGGCGTTGCCATAGTTGTACTGACGGAGGTTGAAGGGATTTTGCGGCCCGAGGACACTGATGTTGTTGCCACCGGTCGCCGAGCTGAAGTTGAAAGGCAGGAAGCCGCCATTCGAAATTTCGTCGAGAGCATGGCTCCAGCTGTAATTAAGTTGCAGTTGCACCTGTGAGAAACGGCGAGTGAAGTTTACGCTTGCGCCGTTATAGTTTGAGACTGCTTTACTTTGGACTTCGAAGATGGTTCCAAAGCGCTGGTCGGCAGGAACCGCAGGCAGACCGGTAAATGCGGCAGCGGTCGTTCCGAGAGACGCGGTGCACGGAGTTGAGGTGGGGAAGAACGGTAGTGGGGTTGCATTGCAATAGGCGTTCTGGCCACCATTGACGACGGGCTCCCAGATGCCGTGATTGCCAACATAGCTGAGCGACACCGAGGTCTTTTGCCCGAAGCCTTGTTGCAACTGCAGGTTCCATTCCTGATACTCCGGATAATGGATCGTTCGATCTGGGCTGTACAAGTTGGGGGGCAGAAATAGCGGGTTGGTTCCAACAATGCTAGCCAGCGTTCCACCGGCTCGATAAGCGGAGGTGAACGATGCGTTAGCCGCAGCGACTGCGGATGCCTGGCTTCCGGCAGCGGTTGGGGCCAGCAGACCCGGGCCTCCGGTGAAGGTATTATCGAGCGGCGCGTTCCGCATGAAGTAGTCGGCGACGGTGGCGGGAAAGATGTCGCTGAAAATGCCGACACCGCCGCGAATCACCGTATTATGGCCGCCTGGCGTCCAGGCAAAGCCGAAACGCGGCTCCCAGCGGACATTGGTTTGATTGATCAGCGCCTGGCTCAGGCCAGTGAGCAAGGACTGGTTATAGGGTTGGGCGACATCGTGCGAAAGGTTAAGAAATGAATTGTCGAACCGCGAGAAGCAATTGGTGACGCAAATGGGATTGGAGTTGTGCTCAGCTCTCAAGCCCAATGTGATCTTCAGGTTTTTGCGTGCTGACCATTCGTCCTGGGCATAAAAATCCAAGCCGTAAACGTCGACCGGATTCGACAGACGATTGGGGAAGCTCTGGGTGAAAGATACGCCGGTACCGGAGAAAAAGCTTCCCAGGGTTTCGCCGGCTGAGGCTCCGATAGTGCCGATGCCCATATCGGCGTCAGTGATGTCGTCGCGGTGCCAATTGACGCCGAATTTGAGCTGATGGTTGCCATGGACAAGCGAATAGTCATCCACGATTTGATACTGCGTGGTCCTTCGTCCTTGCGGCCAAACCGAGAGCTCGAAACCGAGGGGATAAAAAGCGCGGCCGGAAAAATCAAGTTCAAAAGGCATCAGCCGTGTCGCTGAGGTCAGATTTACCGGAGAAAAAATCGCGCTGTACCAGGATCCGGAGAGAATGAACTGGTTTACGGCATTCGAGCTGAAGGTGTGAGTTTCATTTAATTGACCTTCGTATTGAGGCTGATTACTTTGCGAATTGAAGGTGGATGTGAGGGGGTCAGTATAGCTCGCCTGTAGACCGTGATCGGTGCGGAAGTGAACGAAGGCACGGTCACGATCGCCGATGATCTGATCAAATCTGCTCGTCAGCAACCACTCGTTGGTCTGATTTCCCGCGGTGGAGAAGAACTGCAATGCGCAGGGGGCGCCAGCTCCAATCGCGGCGTATTGTGCCGCGGTGAGTCCAGTGCAACCATTGCCGATCGTAGCACCGGTATCGGTTGCAGTGCCTGCGGGCAAGCTGTTTGCGGCACGAGCTGCCCCGGGCGCGTGGCTGTAAAGGTTGAACATGTTCGTGTAGAAGGGAACTTGGCTGGGACTGGTTGCCGCAATATTTGCCAGGGTGGCGGCCTGGAATTGCGGACTCGGGATGTTTACTTCCGAGCTTGTCGGAATCAGGAGCCGCAAACCTTCTGTATCTGCAAAAAAGAAAGTTTTGTTTTTCTTGATGGGACCACCGAGGGAAGCCGCCCATTGGTTGGCATTATCAAAGGGCCGCGGCGTAGCACTGTGATTGTTGAACCAATCGTTGGCATTCATGATGCGGCCATTCCAGTAGTAAATCAGGTTGCCGTGGAATGCGTTGGAACCTGACTTGGTAACGTAATTCACATTGGCGCCGCCAAGCTGACCGTATTGGCCGGAGTAACCATTATTTACAACCGTTGCCTCGTTGATATCGTTCTGGCCCAGCATGATGTTAGTTGCGCCAGAGTTGTTCAGGTTTAAGAATGGATCATTTTCGTTCTCACCATTTACCGTGAATAAATTGGAGGTAGCCGGCAGGCCGTAAGTCGAGGAGTTGCCATAGCCAGATTGCGTGTTCATCACCGCTCCTGGGGCAGTCTGCACGATGTAGGTAAGATCGTTGCCCGGATTCGGGGTGAGCTGGATCTGTTCGGGAGTAAATGTGGTTGAGAGATTTCCGTTTTGTGTATCGACAACTCCGCCCTGCGCAGTCACTTCGACCGTGGTTCCTGAACCTCCGACCGCAAGCTGAAGATTTGCAGCGCTTGCTTGTCCAACTGCTACTTGGACTCTTTGAGATGTGCCCTGGAATCCCTGCGCGGCTGCCGTGACTGTGTAGCTGCCGGGCGGAAGTAACGAAAATCGATAAGCGCCGGCCGAATTCGTGGTCGCCGTCTGGGATGCGCCGGTGGCGTTATTTTTGAGAGTGACATTAGCGCCTGGAACCACGGCGCCACTCGGGTCGGTAATCGTGCCGGTTAAATCCCCCGAGATTTGTGATTGCGCTGCCGCCGGGATGGCTACAAGACTTGCCAACACGAGCGCCAGCGCAGGCAATAAGAGTTTTTGAACTCTTTTCAACATAGACCTACACCTTCCTCTTTCTTTTTTAGACTTGATTGCGCACGCCTCTGCGCTCGGAACGTCCAGCAATCTCTGTATCCCCTGTTTCGGGGATTTCGTGTAGGTGTGGGTGAACTGTAGTGTTGGGGTGCAAGCCAGTGGCCAACAGTGCTTCCGCTGAATGTGCAATAAACAGGGGCTATTACGCGCCCGACAGTTATGGTGAGATTCCGGTGTTACGTTGAGTCATAGAAAGCGTCTTCAGAAATTTGAATCGCGAGAAGAAGCACCTTAGAGAAGTCGTACAGGAGATTGTCCACGTTCGGAGGTTGCGTCCGACATGCGGAAAATTTAGATGTGTTGTGACCGCGAGAGCGGGTTTGTTTGCGCCCGCAGTGCAAGAACGGCGCGCGCTGCCAGCAAGCATATTGCTATGACAACAGCCTTCGAAATCCAGGTTGGCAGCTTGTGGGGTGAAGCGTTGCGAAGATAGTGAACGGAAATATTCATTGCCACCAGCGTAAAGCCAGTAGCAAAAATCGAAACTCCTAGCGCGATCAGCGCGGCCCAAGGCGCTTTCCTGGAGCGCACCAATACGACTTTGGTGAACAACAGAGGAACCAGCAACAGAGCGAGTCCCGCATGCAGCGTCAGGCGCGGCGATAGTTCGTCAGGCATGCCTTTGAGACGAAGCAGCATGAAAAAACTGAGGACCGCGAAGATGGTGATGAATGTGTAGCCAGCGATACGATGAAGCAACATCCAGCGATGGCCATTGAGGCCCGCAGTTCGGCCGCTCAGCATTACCCATACATTGAAGCCGGCGAGGAAGACAAAAAAGCTGGCCAGCGGAATAGTAATGACACTGCGCATAGCTCCTCTTTGGAGCGCCCTCTGGCGCTCTGCGTCAAACTGCATCACTGTTGTGATAACCGGAATGGGTCGGATTTATTCCGCGACGTGTTACTGTCCGGAGCGGAACTGGTGGATTACTTCAATCAACGAACTGTGCGCGAAGGGCGCGGGAGCGAGGGTAAGAAGCAACATAATAAGAGCGAACAACGCGAGCCAGCGTCGCGCGCCCGCGACCTGGGGCCATTCGGCGACGGTTGGATGACGCATGCCACTGATGCGGAGGAGAACAGCCCAGATCAACCACCCCGCCCAATAAAACAGGGCCATTGGAATCAATGCCAGGATTGTGAGGCGGGAAACGATCTTGTGGGCGCGAGGTGCAATCGCAAAGACAATGTGGCCGCCATCGAGTTGTCCCCCGGGCAGAAGGTTGAGAGCTGTAGCGAACATGCCTACCCATGCGGCAATGGCAGTCGGATGAAAATAAATTCCTTGGGCTGCGGATGCGCGCGCGGAACTCGGAAGCAAATGCCACGCCAGGCGAAAGATCAGTGGATAGCCCAATTCAATGTCGGAATTTGCGGCGACCGGGAGCGCTTTCGAAAGCGGTAAAGCGAAAAAAAGCACGATGGTTGCGACCACGAACCCGGCAATAGGGCCCGCAATTCCAATATCAAATAGAGCGGTGCGTGAACGAATAGGGGAACGAATGCGGATGAACGCGCCCAATGTCCCGATCAACGTGGGTGCTGGAATGAAAAAGGGAAGTGTCGCGAAAACCCCATAATATTCGCAGCAAAGATAATGTCCCAGTTCATGGGCCAAGAGGATCAGCATCAGGGTCGAGGCGAATGGAACACCAAGCAGCAGACGTGATGGTTGGGCGAGCGCCCAATTCATAGGAAAAAACGGCAGAGTGTCGTCATTTAAAGAAAATGCCGGCTGATTGTGCCGGAAGTTGTATTCCATGCGCGCCCCGACCACGAGCGTGGTGAAAATCGTCAGCAACAATAAGAGGCCGTGCAACCAAAACCGCTGCTTCGGGCGGG
>JAFAGX010000496.1 GCA_019237515.1 Acidobacteriaceae bacterium | reverse complement strand
GACCCACAGGTGGCTCTGAACCAACTTGCTAAAACGCTGCAACTGTCTGCTCCAAGATTCCTGGGCACGACATCTGACGATATTTACCATGCGGAAAATGCGCTGTTGCAATCGCAGCGTGTCATTCCATTGCTACACCTGAGAATGGCGTGGGCGGTGTCTAAAATTGTGATGGACTGGGAGAATACTCCCGACGGGATGTGGCATCTGCCGGATCTCTGGCTGGCGCCCGCCAAACCATGAAATTTCGCCGCAAACTGCTTCTGCTATTTGCGCTCACTATCGTGATGTGTGTGGCAGCCGTCGCATTTCTGATTTCTTACTTGACCCGCCGTACCTTTGAAGCTGCAAACCACAAGCGAAGCACGGCAGTTGTCGATCAGTTTTCTCGTGAGTTCGCCCGCGTCGCAATTAGCGTATCCAAGAAAGTGAAGGACGTTGCCGAAGGTGAACTCGTCCAAAAAATAGCTGTTTCGATAAACCAGGGACCTCCTGACTACGGAGCTTACCTGAATGCTGCGACAAGCATTGCCGATGCGCAACACCTCGATCTTCTCGATTTCATCGATGACCAAGGCACACTTCTCTCCTCGGCAGAGTGGCCTGCAAGATTTGGGTACAAATCAGCCCTTCCGTCAAGGGTGCCTGGAACTTTCTTTGCTCGCGAAGACCTGCCGGATGCTTCAGTGCTCGCGGTTTGTGCCATGCAAGAAGTGAAGATCGGTAGCAAGCCATTGTTTGTCGTTGGCGGCCAACGCATCGACCGGACCTTCGTGATGCATCTCGACGTGCCTTTCGGAATGCGTGCGCTGTTGTACGAAAATCCCGGGCCTGGAGCACAAGCGCCCTACATCATCGACCCCTTCGGTCTGGCCCCAGCAACCGGCCCAGTCCAGTCTCTCATCAACAGCGTTCAACGGAATTCGCAGTCCCGCCCGGCTTTGGTGCACTGGTCCGCCAACGATGAAGACGACGAACTGGTTCACGCACTCCCGTTGTTCGACCCGGATCACCAGCTTTTGGGGGCACTTTTGCTCACCGAGTCGCTCCGCCCGTATGTGGATTTGCGCCGTCAGATTCGTTACACGAGCTTGCTGATTGCCGCTGGCGGCATCTTGTTGGCGGTTGTTCTCAGCGGGTGGCTAGCCCGGCGGGTTACAAAACCAGTCGAGCAACTGGCTTCAGCGGCACAAGCGGTCGCAGCCGGGGATTGGAGTGCACGTGTTGAGGTGGATTCCCAGGATGAACTTGCCGATCTGGCCCAATCCTTTAATCGGATGACTCGCGAGTTATTACAGCAAAAAGAGCGCCTCGTGCAGGTAGAAAGGGTCGCTGCCTGGCGGGAATTGGCACGCCGCTTGGCGCATGAATTAAAAAATCCACTTTTTCCCCTGCAACTGACAGTCGAAAATCTGATTCGTGCCCGACAGCAGGGATCGGAGGTATTTGACGAAGCTTTCGCTGAGAGTGCATCCACGTTACTTGCAGAAATCGCCAACCTTAAGTCCATCGTTTCGCGCTTCAGCGAATTTTCCAAAATGCCCCAACCGCAATTCCAGCGAGTGCAACTCAACGAAGTCGTGCAGGACAGCTTGCGAATATTTCAGCCACAACTGGCTGCGGCTTCAATTCAGGTTCAATTAAAGTTAGACCCGTCGCTCCAACCCATTGCGGCTGATCCTGAACTGTTGCATCGTGCGCTCTCGAATCTGATCTCCAATGCCATTGATGCCATGCCGAACGGCGGTAAGCTGACCATTCAAACGCTGCAAAATGGCCGCGGCATATGTCTGAAAATCTCAGACACAGGAACGGGATTGACACCGCAAGAACGTGAGCGCCTTTTTACCCCTTACTTCACAACGAAGCCACATGGCACGGGACTTGGTCTGGCCATTGTGCAATCAATCGTCAGCGACCACGGCGGCAAAATTTCTGTTTCGAGCGAGCCTGGCGCCGGAGTGGCCTTCTGTATCGAATTGCCGCGAAATATCGATAAAGTAATCCAGACGGATCCAGCTTCTAAAGTCACCGTAACATCGTAAGGAGAAGCGAGTGCCCCAAAAGGCCAGACTGCTGATCGTAGATGACGACCCAAATACCCTGGCCTCGCTCTCTCGCGCCTTTCGTCTGGCTGGCCATGAAGTAACTGTTTGTGACAGTGCCGCCAAGGCAACTGAGCTTGCTAGGGCTGGAAATTTCGATCTCATGTTTTCTGATGTCGTGATGCCTGGCAAAGACGGTCTCACTCTTCTTGAAGAATTGAAGGACCATGACATAAACGTACCCGTGGTGATGATGTCCGGTCAGGCTCATATTGACATGGCCATTCGCGCGACCAAACTCGGAGCGATTGATTTTCTCGAGAAACCAATATCGACGGATCGCCTGTTGCTGACTGTCGAGAATGCTCTCAAGCTCAAAAGGCTCGAATCGGAAAATCGCAATCTCAAGCAACGGCTTGGCAAGCACGAAATCGTCTGGACCAGCGAGGTCATGCGCAAGGTTATGACTCAGGTGGAACGTGTGGCCGCGAGTGAATCCCGGGTCTGCATTCTCGGCGAGACCGGCACAGGAAAAGAACTCATCGCCCGCACATTGCATGAGCGCAGCCCGCGTGCCAGCGGCCCCTTCATCACCTTGAATTGCGCTGCGGTGCCCGCCGAACTGATCGAGTCCGAGCTTTTCGGCCATGAGAAGGGATCCTTCACCGGGGCGGCTATTCGTCACAACGGCAAGTTCGAGCAAGCGAACCGTGGCACTCTGTTTCTTGACGAGATCGGAGACATGCCTCTCGCCATGCAAGCCAAGCTTCTGCGCGTGTTGGAAGAAGGCGAGATCGAGCGTATCGGTGGGGACAATACAATCAAAGTCGATGTGCGTGTGGTCGTAGCCACACACCGCAATCTTGAAGGTTTAGTGCGGGAAGGGAAATTCCGGCAGGATTTGTTTCACCGCATCTACGTTTTCCCGTTAACGCTGCCGCCGCTTCGGGAGCGCTGCGAAGATGTCCCGATTCTGGTCGAGCATTTTGCCCGGCAAATCCAGCTTCAAAACAACTGGAAGCCGATTGCATTTAGTCCCGAGGCACTGCAACATCTTGCCCGGTATCCCTGGCCAGGTAACATTCGTGAGCTGAGGAACGTTGTAGAACGCATTTTGCTGTTAGCACCCGGTGATCAAATTACAGCCGAGACCGTCCGAACGGCATTACCAGCTACAGAATCCCAATTAGAAAATACGAGTTTTGGGCCTTTGGCGGATCGTGTCCAGACTTTCGAACGCGAAGCGATCGTAGCTGAACTGAAACGCCACAACTACCACGTTACTAATGCCGCTAAAGCTCTCGGCCTGGAACGGAGCCATCTGTACAAGAAAGCAGAGCAACTCGGGATCGAGATCCAAAAGGGTCGAGGACTCAACCCGGAAAATTAGGCGGGAATGTCTTGTCGGTTGTACAGATTGCAATTGGGCGTACCCCCGGTAAATTGCGGTAACCAAATGGTTTGCTGCGTATGCCGTAGGACGTGTTAGCCTTGACGAGCGAGTCCTCAGCAGTTTTGACCAATCGAACTTCCTCAGAACTCTGAGACGTTGAAATGCCCCGCGAACCCATCCCGGCCGGAGTGCCCGTAAGCCCCACATCTGAAGGGACTTCGCCCGCATCTGTCGATCCCAATTCAGCGCAACTTTCTGCCCCTGCCGGGGTTCATTCCAGTGTGAGCAGCATTGCCATTGACCGCGGGTTGCTCGCAATGGCGGGCACAGTGCCTGGTACTCAGGCGCGGTATGCGGAACCCTACACGGCTGACGGCGGCAGTGACGCGGAAGTGATGCTGCGGGTGAAAGCCGGGGATGACTCGGCGTTTGCGTACCTGGTGCAAAAATATCGTCGGGCAATGGTCGGTTTCATGTACCGCATGGCGCACAATCCGGCAGCCGCAGAGGATCTGGCTCAGGAGGTTTTTTTACGCGTATATCGCTCGCGTGAAACTTACGAGCCAAGCGCGAAATTCAGTACCTGGCTGTACCGTATCGCAACCAACCTGGCCGTGAACTATGCCCGCGATACCCGGCATGAGCGGCCGGAAAATATGGTCAGCATCGACGAGAAGGACGACGACACTGGTTTGACGGTGGACGTTCCTGACTCATCGCTCAGCGCCGAGGAATCCATCATGCGGCGCGAGCGCATGGCGGCCATCCGGCAAAGGGTGCAGCAGCTGCCAGAGCGGCAGCGGATCGCGGTAGTGATGCACAAGTATCAGCAGATGGACTATCGCCAGATTGCGCAGGTTTTGAAATTAAGTGAGTCCGCCACCAAGTCATTGCTGTTTCGCGCATACGAAACTCTGCGCGTACAGCTGAAAGAGTTTATTTAAGGGTGCAGTATGAAATGCAAGGAAGTTTGCGAACGGATGCCGGACCTGGCCGCCGGCTTCGACGGGGCCACACCGGAAATTCATGATCATTTGAATGCTTGCCCTGATTGCTCCAGCAAGTTGGTCGAGCTGCGAAGCACGATGGCCCTGCTCGACGAGTGGCAGGTGCCTGAGCCATCGCCGTACTTCGACGTCCGCCTTATGGCACGAGTGCGTGAGGAACGCACCAACGCTGCGGGTTGGCTGTTCTGGCTGCGCAAGCCGGCATTGGCAGTTGCTATGGCTGTGCTTCTGATCGCCAGCATTACTCTATTCCGAACGGATGCAGGCTACAGGAACCACGGCGAATCGGGGACTGTCGCGATGGCGCCTCCGGGAACGGCGGTGGGAGATCTGCAGGCGCTGGACAAGAACGGCGAACTGTATTCAGATTTTGAATTACTGGATGACATGAGCGTCCAGTCGGATGTAAGCGCGAATCCTTAGTTGGCGGTTCTTTGGCAGGCGGGGAAGGTGGAGGTGTTACGTTTCAGGTCATTTCCGGGCATAACTGCGACGCTAGTGTTAGCGCTCGCCGCAAGCTCGTCATGGGCTCAGAAGCAGAATGTGCCTCGCCCTCCCGCACAAGTTCATCCGCAAAGCCAGCCTCGTAATCAAAATCCGGGACACGCTGGAGAGTGGTTAAAGCAGCACCGCAATCTCTCCCCTGAGCAGCAGAAGAAGGCCCTGCAAAGCGATCCGCACTTCCGCTCGTTGCCTCCGCAGCGGCAAGAGCAGCTCCAGAACCGCCTGCAGCGCTTCAACAGCCTGCCTCCGCAGCAGCAGGACCGCACGCTGCGCCGCATGGAAATTTGGGAACATCTGACGCCTGAGCAGAAGCAACAGGCGCGGCAACTCCATAATCAGATGCAACAGCTTCCGTTTGATCGTCGTCAAGCCGTTCGCAACGCTGTGCAATCTCTCCGGGCTATGCCTCCCGACGCGCGGCAAAGAACGATTAACTCAGACGCGTACAAAAGCCGGTTCAGTCCGCAGGAGCTTGACATGCTGAATAATGCCTCGCGTATGCCGCTCGCCCCTGCCGAGCCGAACGAGCAGCTCCCGCCGCAGTAACGTGGAATTAGCCGA
>JAFAGX010000495.1 GCA_019237515.1 Acidobacteriaceae bacterium | reverse complement strand
ATCGCGCAGGCGATTCTACACGACCCCAAGGTTTTGTTCTTTGACGAGCCGATGTCCGGCCTCGACCCTATGGGCCGCCGCGAAGTCCGCGATCTCATGGAAGAGCTCAAGCAGCAGGGAAAAACGATTTTCTTTTCTACTCACATCTTGTCGGATGCCGAGTCTCTTTGCGACCGGGTTGCCATCATTCACCAAGGCGAGTTGCGTGGGGTGGGCGCGGTGGCCGATCTGACCTCCTCGGTGGAGGGCAAAGTTGAAATTGTTTGGCATGGCAGCATCATACCACTTCCGCTGAAATCCCTGTCAGAATCTCACGTTCTTGGCGATACGGTTCGTGCTGTGCTCCGTGAGGGCAATCAGGACGCAGCCATCGATGCCTTGAGACGCGAAGGCCTGCGTATCATCTCGGTCACGCCGGTGCGGACCTCGCTGGAAGAGTACTTTGTTCGCAAAGTGCAGGTGTCGCAGACCGCAGCGGGGGTAATTTCGTGAGCGCCCGCATCGGATACATTGCTTCTAACACCTTTCGCGAAGCAGTTCGCGATCGCGTGCTCTACAATCTGGTCGCCTTTGCCATACTGATGTCGGCGGCCGCAATCCTCGTGGGCCAGATTTCCATCGGGATCGAGCGGCTGGTCGTCGTTAACCTTGGCCTCAGCGCCGTTTCTCTGTTTGGGGTGGTGATCGCGGTATTCATCGGCATCAGCCTTGTGTCCAAGGAAATCGAGAAGCGCACGCTTTACACCGTTTTGTCCAGACCGGTACAACGCTGGGAGTTCATCGTTGGCAAATTTCTGGGACTAGCCGGCACGCTGGTGGTGAATACGTTTTTCATGGCGATCGGCGTATTCGGAGCTTTGCTCTATGTGGCACACGGCTTTCACGCGGCGGACGGCTGGATCGCGGCTGCTTTGTACTTCATCATTTTGCAGTTCCTGATGATGACGGCGATCGCTTTATTGTTCTCATCGTTCTCGTCTCCATTGTTGTCGGCCGTATTTGCTTTTTCGCTATTCATCATCGGGAGCTTCGCGGAAGACCTGCGCGGATTCGCCGGGATCGCACAAGGACTGACCCGTTGGCTGGCTACAGGCATAGCCTATTTGCTCCCGAATCTATCCTCGTTGAACGTCATCAGTTCGGTTGCGCACCAGCAGCCGGTGAGCACTCAACTAATCGTTTCCAACACGATCTATGCGCTGGTGTACGCGGGCATGGCGCTGTGCGGCTCGGTGTTGATCTTCGAGCGCAGAAATCTGAAATGAAGCCGTCGTCGCGAATCACGAAGATCGCCACCGGAGCGCTTCTGGCATGCCTGGTAATTTCGGCATGCGTCCTGCATCACCTCGATCACATTCGAGCCCAAGCCACTTTGGAGGAGGTGCTTTACATCCCTTCTCCGAAAATCGTAAGGCGGTTGAGCCTGGGATACGATGGCCTGCTTGCCGACGTGTACTGGACCCGCGCGGTTCAATACTTTGGCACAAAACATTATCACCACGAAAACGATTATGGGCTGCTGGCGCCTCTTCTGGAGATCACCACCACGCTGGATCCACACCTGACTGTGGCCTATGAATTCGGCGCGAACTTTCTCTCGCCCTCGCCGCCATACGGCCCTGGAATGGCGCAACGGGCGATTCAGCTCGCGGAATACGGCATTCGGAACAACCCCGACGACTGGAAGCTCTACTACGACCTCGGCTTCGTCTATTACATGGAATTGAAGGATTACGGTAGAGCCGCGGATGCATTTGCGCGCGGCGCGAAAGTGCCCAAGGCCCATCCTGCTCTCAACGTGATGGCGGCGCAAATGGCGCAGCATGCCGGTGAACTGCAGATGGCCCGGATCATGTGGACAACCGCCTACCAAAGCACCCAAGATCCCAATCTTCGGGCCAACGCGATCACTCATCTTCGCGCCTTACAGGTGGATGAGGATGTCACGGCTTTGGAAAATCTCGTTTCTGTGTATCGGCAGAAAACGGGCCGTTTGCCTTTCAGCTTCTCTGAGCTTGTGGCTGCGGGCCTGTTGCGCGGTCTGCCGCTCGATCCCTTCGGTCATCCGTACAAGCTAATCGCAGGAAAGCGGGTCGAGGTGCGCGACCCTGACGACTTCCCTTTCATCACCAAAGGAACACCGCCGGGCTACGTGGCGCCGCCGCCGCGATTTCGCGCTCAAGACCTGGCAGCTTCCTAGCTTTCGCTAGGGCACCAACGTGTCGGCAGACCAACCCACCATCGGCTTCTACTTCCTTGAGCGGTTCCGGGATGAAGTCCAACGTCGCGGTCTCGTGTTGGCCGCGGTGGACCTCACAAGCTTACTGTGGCAGTTCCTCCGAGACTCAATGCCCGACCGACGCCGCCAACGCTACGGGGACATTGACTACGACTGGGACCACCGCGTGGATACAACTGGCGCCACCGTAAATTGGCGGGATCGTTTGCTGGGCCTCTTGCACTCGCCCTATCAGCCGACCGAGCCCGCTCTGTTTCACGAGATGATGGCTAAGCTCGACATTGACTTTCGCCAGTTTGTCTTTATTGACATCGGATCGGGCAAAGGGCGGGCACTCCGGATGGCAGCCGATTATCCCTTTAGAAAAATCATTGGGATCGAACTGCTGGCGCAATTGCACCGCATCGCACAGGACAATATCGGCAAATATACGAGCGATTCGCAGCGTTGCTATCCAATACAGACCATCTGCGGTGATGCGCGCAAGTTTGCATTTTCGCCCGAACCGATGGTTTTGTACCTGTTTAATCCTCTGCCAGAACCCGGCTTGGTGAGCTTGCTTGGAAACCTGGAGCGTTCGCTTAAGGAGAATCCGAGGCCTGTGTACGTGCTCTACCACAACCCGCTGCTGGAGCACCTGCTCGTGGATAGTAAATGGCTGCATAAGGTTGGGGGTACCAACCAATATGCAGTCTTTGCGACTAGCATCCGCTCGACGCC
>JAFAGX010000480.1 GCA_019237515.1 Acidobacteriaceae bacterium | reverse complement strand
GCTGGTTGCGTCCTTCTTGTACGATTGCCGCTGATGGTTGACCTGGCGCCGCCGACGATGGAGCTGCTGCCGGTGTTCCAGTATTGTCCGCAGTCGGCGCGTCGACTTTTACGCCGTCACGAAAAACAGCGTCGCCCACCTTGGCTGGCCCGGTGCCGCTGTAAGTAGCGGTAGCGGACGCTTCATCCACCTCGGTAATCGTCGCCGTCCCTAATTTGTTGGCGATCGTCTTGAGGACTTTTCCGGTAGCCGGATCCTTGATCGTCCGAACGGGGCGGTTCACATCGAGCGTATCACCCACTCGCACGCCCGCTTTGCTACCTACGTTGAGAATGAGCGTGTTGGCGCTGACGTCGGCCACCAATCCCGCCACCTGCACTCTGTGTGTAGTCAGTGTCGTTGCCTGGGCGTCAAGTTGGGTTCCGAGCGAGTCCACCGCTTGATGCACTGCCTCGCCCAAAATCGTATCGCCGAAATTCTTACTCGACATGTCATACGCGCCATTCGCTTGCGAACCGTCACCGCCGCCCGCCCCCAGCAGGGATGTTCCCGCTCGGGTGGATTGGCCCGAACCCGTTACGGCTGCCAGGATTTCCGCCGTGCTGGTATCCACCATCCGAGCCGTGATTCCTACCACAGCTTTCGCCTTGCGTTTTTGCACTCCGCCCAAACCAAACTTATTGGTGTAATTACTCATGGCCCCGCCGCCGAGAGTCGTGTTTTGGTCATCCCGGCCAAATTGCGTGATGGTTCCCATGATGACCGCATCTACCCCAAGCACGCTCCCGATCTTCGCTGCGGTCGAGGAATCCGCACGATCGCTGTTGGAGAGATTCTGCTCGGCCAAAATCTTGTCCAACGCGCTTCGCTCGATTACCGAATACTTGCCGTCCTGTACCAACTTCTGCACGATCAGGTCGGAAACGCCCTTGCCAACGTCTACGTTAGTCCCGAACAGCCCCGCTACCGAGCTTTGCACGGTTCCGTAATCAAAATTCAGCACAGCCACTCGCTTTTTGTCTTGAGCTAAGGCGGGCGTAAGCAGCAGACCAAGAAGAGACCAGAGCAAGCAGCTAACCCAGAATGGCCTTCCGCTACGATCTACATTTCGATTGTTAAGGCAAACAGCTGAGCCCAACCACATAACCACCTCCTGGTATCGCGGTCACGGGTGTCCCGCTTAGGACGGCCCTACTCGTGGCAGTTACGAGGCCAAAAGCTTATGGCCATTGAATTATCTGTAAAGCACTGATACGAAAGCAGCCTAACAACGCCGCGCGTGGATTTAAGAAATGAGAAGTGTCTCTTCACTAACCGAACGGTTAACAGCATTAGCGTTTTGGTTGCAAAATGGTGCGGTTCGTCCTCGCTGCCTGCACCTTTAACCAGTCGGCTTCAGGAGCTTGGTTCTTTCAAACCTAAGTTTCGAATGAGGCGAAGCAATGAGTTTGGATGTAGCCCTAATATCTTGGCGGCCTCGACGTAGTTCCCGTTGCACTGCTGAAGAGATCTCTGGATGACTGCTTTTTTCTGATCTTTGACCGCGGTTTGGTATTTCGCGGGTGAACTCGGACTCAAGGAGGTGGCTTCTGCAATTTCTTCGGGCAGGTCCTCCGGCAAGATCGACTCACCAACCCCCAGCACCAAAGCCCGCTCAATCGCGTGTTCGAGTTCACGAACATTCCCCGGCCAACTGTAGCTTACGAGGCAGGCGTTTGCTTCCGGCGAAATGGCTTTGGGCCGCACTCGACATCTTCGGCTTGCTTTGACCATGAAATGTTCGGCCAAATGTGGTATGTCCTCTTTCCGCTCGCGCAACGGGGGCAGCGTAATCGCGACGACGTTTAGCCGGTAATACAGATCCCGTCGAAAAGTCCCGGATTCTACGGTTGAAAGCAAGGTGCGGTTTGTGGCCGCAATCAGGCGGATGTCAATCTTGAGTGCGCGTGTTCCACCCACCCGTTCAAATTCTCGCTCCTGCAGAACGCGTAGCAGCTTCGCTTGCAGTGCAGGGGCAAACTCGCTGACTTCATCTAAAAAGAGCGTGCCTCCGTGCGCAATTTCCAGTTTGCCTTTTTTCTGGGTAGTGGCCCCGGTAAACGCTCCTTTTTCATGCCCGAAAAGTTCACTTTCCAGCAAGCTTTCGGTAATTGCGGCGCAGTTGATCGCAACAAACGGTCCATGGGCTCGGGAACTCGAAGCATGAATGGCTCGCGCTACTAATTCCTTCCCAGTGCCACTTTCGCCCTGGAGCAAGACGGTCGAGTCGGTAGTCGCAACCCGACGTATAAAGTCGTAGACTGCGCGCATGCGGGCGCTCCCGCCGACCATCTCGTGATTGACACTGACTTGTAACTGCAGCTCGCGATTCTCTTCCTGTAACCGTTGCATGTGCCGAATGTTGTCTAAAGCTAATCCGGCGATACCGGCGACTCCGGTTATGACTTCCAGATGACCCCTGTCAAAACCAGCAGATGTGCTCCGGGAGTCGAGGTAAATGACGCCGGCTACCTTGCGCAAGACAAGGACTGGCACGCAGATCGCCGACGTTGGAAAGCCGGCACCGGAAGCCGCAACAGCCTTTTGCGAGTCGTTAACCAACGCACCACTGCGTTCCCGGACAACCCGATCGAGCAACGCGCGGTTAATATGTACAGGAGTTCCAGGCCCACTTAGCCGGTCCCACGCCGCACTCTTCGTTAGCTCTCCGGCATCGTCGAACAGCAAGATGCAAGCGCGTTCTGCGGGTACAACATCAAATAACATGCCCAGCAACTGCCATTGCAGACCTTCCTCGTCACGAATGCCTGCAATTCCAGTAGCAATTTTCAGCAGAATGCCGAGATCGCGTGCCAAGCGCTCGTTGCGTCTAGCGTTGCCGTCACCATGCAGGTAAAGGCCGTCTTCAGCGTCAAGGCGGGCCACAACATCGTCATCCTTCAGCTTGCCTTCAAGTTGAATTGGGTTCCTGTCCGCGGCATCGTCGCCTGAAACAAACACGAGGGTGGAGTTTCCGATACCGATGTGATCTTGGTGCTGCAAGGCGTGATGCTCAATAACCCGGTCATTGACCCGGGTTCCCGTTTGACTCTGCAGGTCCTTGATAATTACCTCTTCTGATCCGATTGCGATTAAGCAATGGTGAGGGGATAGGCTGGAATCTTCCACCCAAAGATGATTCGAGGATGTTCGTCCGATGGACACCTCTTCGCCATTGAGGACTAGACTCCTTCCTTTGAGTGGACCTGCAATACCAACAAGCCTCGCGTTCACCACGTCCTTTTAGCACAGTGACACGAGGAAAGCACGTTGATTGCGTGCTCCTTACCTTGTTCCTTGCTTACTGACAGTTGTTATGGGATAGCGAGTTCTACCCGCCCCGACATCTGGTTCCTGATGGTAGCTTTTCCGACTGCTTGAACATAAGCGGTGTAGCTGCCGGCGCCCAGCTTGTATTGGGAAAGATCGAGGCTGCGCGAGCCAGTCGGAAGATCTTTGAGTGGCACCAGATTCTCGCCGTCCGCACTGAGATACGCAACGTAGTGACCGACCGTGTCCTCGTTTCCCGTAATACTCCATTGCAGTTGCGAACCGGACATTTTGGCCGAGATGCTCAGGCAATTATCGATTCCGCTCTCGATTTCCGTCCCTTCCTCATAATCGTTCCAGGTGACGAGTTGCAAAATCGGAAGTTGGTTGCTGGCGCTGTAGTAGCTGTTCATGAGCTTGAACGTTTGCAGCCAGGTTTCACCACACTGTTGATCGATGACGCGATTCTCACCCCACGACGCGAGAGTATCGTTGAAACCCTTGTATGCGGCGCCCCATGTCATCTGCTGCGGATACGATTTCGCTGTGGTGTAGAACTGGTCCAGGTAGTTGAACCCGAAATCCGGCGAGATATTGACCCACGACCAGCTGCCTGAACTGATCGGATGACTGAATCCATTGCTGTTCTCGAAGATCCACGCGACGTCTGAGGAAGTCTGCGCCTGAACGGCTTGCCAATCAAAATTGAAATGCAAGTCGAGATCAAACTGGGTGATGATGGGCTTTCCATCCAGGGTCGCATACTCTGGCGACTTCGCGTAATGTTCAAGTACATAATTGGTGAGATAAACCAGACTCTGCTGGGGATTGCATCCACTGCATGGGCTCAGGGTTAGGGCTCCCTTGTCGATCATGATCATGATCTTGAAACCGGGATGATTTTCTGCGGCATTCATCCAGGCCAGCGTAGTTGGCTCCGTTGGGTCGGCCGGGCCATACCAATCGATCACAACCCCCGTCACCCCTCGGCTTTGCATGTCAGCCAGTTGTTTTTCGACCTGTATCGGATCCCAGGAGGTATAACCGATTTCCATGTGACGCTTATCCCCGAACCAGGGTTGCAGTTCCGCATAGATCTCCGTGTTCGAGCCCGGATACAGCAATGTATGCATGTCAGCCTTGCTGACGTTCGTTGCCCCTTGATCATGATTGCTAAGAGAGTTGAACGAATCGGCAGCGCTGGTATTGTTCGACGTTTGCGCCTGGAGATTGGTTGAGAGCTGCGCAACCTCGACGGGAACTATAACTTTTGCTGTTCCGCCGCAGTTGTCCCACTCCGCGACGGTTGTTTCATAAATTCCGGGATTCAACTCAAGCACCGTGCTGAGTGCTGCTCCCTTGCTGGAATACGCCAAGGTCTTCGGATCGGTGTAGATCCCCATCTGCTTTATGCCTTGGGCGCAAGTGGTGGATGCTGTCGCCGTGTACGGGACTCCTGCTAAGAAAAGCCCAGCCGTGGGTGCACTGACTTGCACCGAGCCATTTGACGAAGACGAGCCTGACCCAGGGTTCGATGAGGACGAGCTACCGCCGGTTCCAGATGATGGAGACGTTTTTTGCGACGTAAAGTTATTCGAGCCACCACATCCGACCGCACCTATGATCAACGCCAACACAGCGAGCACTTTCACTGCAAACCTCCCCTTGGCTCGCAGAAAGGAATCGGATCCCTGCAATCGCCCCAAAGCGATTCAGTTCCCCAGGAACTCTCAAACAGACAAACACAGCAGGCGAGAACTTCCTCACAGACCCCTTCCGCGAGAAAAAATGTTCAAACTAGCTGTGGTGCGGTAACAGCGCTCTTCCTGCGATCTGAAGGAAAACTCACGCTGTGCGGATTACGCGAAGAAAACTGCAACCAATGTAGCTGCAACTTATTAGGTCATCAATAGAAATCCACAGGAGCTGAAACCAGAGGTGCATGTTCGCAGGTGTCCGCTCGTTTTCCAGCGGCGGTGGAGAGCACCCCAAACAGCTCCGCGAAATTTACTTGCGCCCAAGAAAACGAAGGCGGGAGGTAAAAGAGCGGTGTCCGTAACCACTGAACGTGAGGAACTGCGGAGAGTTGATATCTGCGTTGACAAAGATCGGATTGAGGTTGTCGGTGATGTTGTCGAACCCGCCGCGCAACGCCCAATAATAGCCAAACGCGTGAAAGCGCTTTTCCAAATGCAGGTTCAAGCTGAAGTAGTTCGGAAACCGCCGCGAACCGGGCGGTTCGACCAATTCCTGCAGATCGTTGTACACGTCGAACGGGAATCCGTTGCGGGCTTCGGCGGAGTAAGCAAGGTCCAGATGATGAATGATTGGCAAACTAAAGAATGGAAGATAGCCCCAGCTAACAAAACGATTTGGCGCGTCCCACGGAAACGGCCCCGGCTGTTGCGGGCTCAGGAAGGGGCTATCGACGTTGAAGTCGAGCACCTGATTCGATCGCGCACTGGAGCGCGCGTACGATCCACTAACGACGTAGTATTGCCCAAAGTTTCGCCGCAACGTGAACTGAAACGAATGGTAGTGATCCTGGCGGGTATTCTGCAGGATGAACTTGCCGCCGAGCGCCTCGTTTGCCGTATCGTACACAAAATCCTGAGTTCCCTCGCGCTGGAGATATTCGGCCTTCAGGAAAATGTTTTTCGGCAATTTGCGTTCCAGCGCAAAGCTCCAGTTCAGAAATCGAGGAGCGTGCAAGCTGTTCCGGTCGACGCTGAAGCTGGAAAGTATAGCGGTAGGCGTTGGCAGTATCGCGCCATTGATGTTAACCGGTTCGCCTTTCGAGTTGAAGAAATAGTCCGCCCGTTCTCCGGCAAACGGGCGCGCAATCAGGATTAGGTGGGTTGCGTCATAGATCACTCCCACCCCAGCCGACAACTTCGTGTTTCCGGAGTTATCCAGAACATAAGTTCCGGCAAGACGGGGCGAGATTAGCGGATTCCGGACAATCTGGTCCCAATCAAATCGCAATCCCGGTTCAATCAGCAGGCGATCGTGGATCGACCAGCGGTCTTCGATATATCCAGTTGCCTCAGAATTGTAGGTGTTCGAAATGTTCCCGCCGGAGAAAACCGAATAGCGAGCGCAAGGAGACGGCACAACCGGAGTTCCATCGGAGTTCGTCGGACATGCGCCATTGCCAGCCGCAGTTGTTCCCGGCCAGAATGAACTCGGCGTTCGGAGAAGCTGTGCATCGTAGTCAATGCGGTCGAGGTCCATCCCGATTTGCAAATCGTGATGCCCGTGCCACTCGCGCGGTGGGAGATACAAATTCGACAGCACCTGATACCTGCGCGCATGCGTCTTTTGGTCCAGGTAGTAATTTCCGCCTGCCGTCGTGGTGGTTTGGAAATAGGGAG
>JAFAGX010000312.1 GCA_019237515.1 Acidobacteriaceae bacterium | reverse complement strand
GCTTCGGCTTTGATTTCGACTTCTTTGCGAGCGTAATCAAAGATGCCGATGCCGATGTGATCAAAGCGAAAATTCTTCTGAATATGGCCGACGATTTCCAGCAGCATCTGCTCGGCATCTTCACTGGAGATCGCGGTTTTGGAGATGCTGTTGAGAAAAGAGAATTGTCGCGCGCGGCGCTGCTCTTCAGCGAACAAGCGGGCGTTCTCGACTGCGACGGAGACTTGGCCGGCTGCAGTCTGCAGGACCTCGAGGTCGCGCTGCTCGAAAACGTACTCACGTTCCGTGCTCATCGCCGCCATCACGCCGGCAGGCTTGCCGCCCAGTAGAATGGGCGCACCGCAGAAACACTTAGAGGGATTTGGAGGAACGAACGTGGTGCCGAGGCGCTCGCGAGCTTTTTCAAGGTCGGAGCGAATAAGCAGCGGCTGAGCAGTCCGCAAAATGTATTCGGTCAGGCCGTTGTCGTACTTTCGCGCGCGTTTGGGAAGAAACTGCCCCTTGACAACTTCGAGTTCGAACTGAATCTCATCGCCTTCCTGAAACGCGACGTAGAAATCACCGGTATCGAAAATCTGCCCCAGTTCCTTTTGTACGGTGCGCAGAATCTCATCCTGATCGAGACGAGAACTGACGGCCTGCCCAATCTGCGTGAGCAGTTCGTATTCCTTGGTACGGCGCTGCGCGTCGTGCATGACGACATAATTTTCCAGCGTCAATCCGATCTGGAGCGCCAAGCCGATCAGCAGGCGGAGATTGGAAGATCCGAAGAAGCTGCGGGCAGCGTGAGGAAAGAAAATGACGCCGAAGTTATGTTCGCGAGTCTGCAGACTGACAGCCGTGACATGGCGAATTCCTTCGTCGCTCAAGAGTTGCCGGAATTGCAGGAAGCGCGCCCCAGGGAAAGCCGGTAACGGTTCGGAGATGTCGGCAACGTTACGGAAGCTGACAAAACCGCCTCGGCGATACGCCAGTTCAGCAATGTACTCGCCGGCTCCACTCTTTTCCATCTTGGCGACCAGGTCGGGAGAGAAACCGCGCTGGACCGATGGCAAAATGGCGCGCCAACGTTCGGAGATGTAGATCACCGCCCGGCCGGTGGGCAGCGGAGCGACCAGACGATCAAGGATGCTCTGCAAACTCGGCACCAGGTCGCCTGCGGAGAGAAGCCGCATCGGGTCGACGCCCAGAGTGGAGAAGGCAAGAGCATTTTCCTGCACCGCATTGCGTTCGTTTTCGAACAGCGCCATCACCATGGCGACGCCAAGAAGCATCTGGGGAATCGGACCGAGGAAATGACCGGCGGTACCGAAAAGGGCGACAAAGGGGTTGCGTAGTTCGCCAAAGACCATCAAGACAGCCCACAGCGCAAGCGAGATCGCAAGCAGCTTGAAGGCGAGCGAATTCTTTCGATGAGCGTGGCGATAAAAGTAAGAAGAGCAATATAGAAGTACAATTCCCATCCCTACATCCAGCGGCAAATGAGGAGTGAGTGAGGGATCGGGACGAAAGCTTCCGCCCTTGATTTGCGCCTGCAGATTCCAACACGCGAGGACGATACCTGCTATCCCAAGAGCCACATCGCCCCAGTGCAGCTTAAACTTCTCCCGCATAAGGCGAGTCGAAACGAAGATGCAAATTGTCATCGCTACGAGAAGCAACGAGCCGGCAAAAGCCAGGATTGCAGAGGGATGATGAAAGGCGTCCCAGCCGTCCAGACAGTAATGGGCGGTATAAAATGCCCAAGCGAACTGCCAGGCCCGAAAATATTGCTGCCGGCTCTGCTCGTACAGATAGGTGAAGAGCAGGAACAGCAGAAGGGCGACGATGCCCGGCACAATGACCATGCTGACAGCAAGGCTAGTCATGTGATTGAAAAGAAGTCTCCACCCTTACATTTAAGCCGCGGAAGCAATTTGCCTTCTTATCATGGTTTCACACCTATGTTGGAGAAAACAATAGATAACGATGCCGGAATCAGGCTTGGAAGGCTTTTTGGTAATCAGCGCCCGGTTACTAAAGATTCGACCGGCATCCCGTTGCATGTTCGCTTAGCGCCGAGATCCAATCACGCAACAGTCTTACCGCTTCCACGTGCACGACATCGCGGCTCAGTTGCGGCATCGCGGTCTTCGGGGCCGTCGATTCGAGGCGATAAATAAGGATGGATTCGTCAGGATGGCCGGGAACAATATCGTAACGTCGTCCTCCTACTTCACCCGCCGAATTGGGGGATTTGCAGAAGCCCATGTGAGCTGAATCGGTTTGCGTCAGCCGAAAATCCACACCGGTGTAGCCGGCCTGACCGCCAGGCTCGTGGCAGTGAGCGCAATTGTTATCGAGATAGGCGCGCGCTCGGGATTCAACGGAACCGGTACTGGGATCACTCCAGTTTGCCACCACTGGACGCACATCCGACGCAGGTAGACCCTCCAGGTAACCCATACGAGCCCAATGCTCGAGCTGGTTTTCAGGACCGCTCGCATAGGCATAATTCTTATTCAGGTTCCGGGCTTTGGGGCCGATCGGCAGAAAAACCTTATTGTTATCATGGCACTCATGGCACTCATTTATGTTG
>JAFAGX010000368.1 GCA_019237515.1 Acidobacteriaceae bacterium | reverse complement strand
TTGCTAGTCTTTTTGTGACTGGCGGCGTAGCCGCGAACAATGAACTTCGGCTGCGCTTTGAAAAAGACGCGACCTTGCAGGGTTTACCGGTATTTTTCCCGTCCCGTCCGCTTTCGACCGATAATGCCGCCATGATCGCGGCGGCCGCTTATCCCAAGTTTTTGGCCGGTGACTTCGCCCCTCTGGAATTCTCTGCGGAAGCAGGAATGGCGCTGAGATAGCCGCACAGCAAATGTGGAATTCTGAATTGTGAGTTTTGAATTCTAGGTATCGGTTTGTGAGTGGTTATCTCTTTTGCAAATTCTGACCGCTGAGTGCTGGCTGCTGAGCGCTACTTGTTTGTAGCTTTTGCTTTACGCTTGGAGTCGGGAAGTAATTTGAGTGCCTTCGCCAGCTGAGTCTCGATATCGATATCCTTAAAAATCGTGAAATCCGCGCGTTTCTCAGTCTGATCAAAACCACTTTGCTTCCCAGCGACAATGACAATAGGAATTTGCGCAGTAGCTGGTTCCCGCTTTAGGGCCGTGATCAGTTCAGTCCCGCCCATCTTGGGCATCTGCATGTCAGTGATAACGAGTGCTGGACGAACTCGCTTCAGGATATCCAAGGCCTCGCAGCCATTGGATGCACATTCCACGGCGTAGCCGCGCTCTTCGAGAAAGCGGCAGACCGTGTGCCGGATCAGCATGGAATCGTCTACTACTAAAGCCAGCAGGGACATAGCACGTGCTTCAGCTCACGCCGTGAGCCGACAAGACTCATAACAAATATGCAACAGAGATGAGGGCAGGGGAACGTTACTATCGTCACGAGAAGTCAGCAGACGGGGAGATAAGAACCAGCCGCTCGGCTCAAGACTCATCCCTGAGCTTGGTTTCCTCGATATTCATGTCCTTGAATTCGCTGGACTCAAAAATCTCACCACATACCAGGCACTCAACGTATTCGGAATCTTCATCGCGGGAAACGATCTGTACGCGGGGGTGCTTACACTGATCCATCTGACTTCTCTTTTCGGGGGTTGGCGACGGCGAGATTGGACTCATAAATCCAGACGTTCACGTACGCCGTAAGCCGGTCTGCGTGAAATGTCGGAAATTGGCGGTATTTTAGCCCTGCCGACGGGGTTGTCAAGTCCCTCCGGCACTAATGTTCGCCGAGTTGGATGCCTTCGACCGCCCGAAGGACATTTTTTATTGCCTGTGCATATTAGTGAAGCAAACCTCAGCTACGCTTCTAAGCCATCTCTAGTCAGGAGCTTAAGATTTGGGAGGATCGGATGAGGCCGGTCTTTACACCCAAAAAGTTTGGCCTGAGATTCTGATTGTGCAGGCGAGTTTGGTCGCAGGTCAGGGTTGAGCCGGATCGTTGTGCGGGGCTTTGGGGGTCAACTTGCGGATCAAAAATTCCTGGAGGAGGTTAGTAAGCCCTGCTTCCACTATTCCCACCCCGGCATTTTCAAAGGTCAAGCGTGAGCCGCGATCGGGGTCTGGATAGTAAAGGTTTGAAATCCCCCCTGCCGCCAGACTACCTAAAAGGAATGAATAATTTAGTTGCCAGTGGCCGTTGTCCCCTTTACAGATTACAGACATCTTGATCGCGTATCGGATTCGGGACATGGTGCTGCCAGTTCCCTTGTAAAAATACCGTGGATCCTGTTTAAAGAGGGTCGGCAGAATGGCGCCGCCGATAAATGTGCTGGTGGCACTATCGGCGTAACCTGCGCCGAATCGCCTGGCGTAACCTTCCGCACCCTGCCCGTATCCGTGGAAGTGATCTTGAGCTTGTTGCACGCCCGCTGCTCCGCCCACCACCACGAACGTAAAGGGATCGATCATGGTCTTCGACGCCAACTTGAATTTTTGCTTTGCATTGAGCGGAGCGGCATTTGGGATATAGCTCACGTAAAAATTGGGAATCGCGCCAAGAACGCGCTGTTTTTCTTCGATCTTGATTTGTTCCTCGGCCACTTCGGTTTGTGAAACTCCAACCCGGATCTCTGTTTTATTTGACGCAACGGGAAGCACGATCCGGGGCAAAATAGCGAACTGACCCGGTTGCAGCGTTCCTGATGACATTTGGGTTTCAAACCCTACCGCTGTGACCGTAAGGCGATACGGCCCGGGGCGAATACTATTGAACGAAAATTGACCGTCGGCCCCGGACAACACCTCGCGCGGCTGAAACTGCTCACCACTCAGTACTACCCTGGCGCCCGTGACCACAGCTCCACTTTGATCGACGATGGTGCCGGAGATATTCGCCGCAGTGGTCTGATCGGAGGTTTGGGAGCCGCTGGAAGATGGGCCTTGAGCGCCAGTCCGCGGAGCAGGCTGGGCGATCTGTGCCAAGCTGCCCGTCATCGAAAACACAGGGACAAGTACGAAGGCCAGTACTTTGATCTCAGCATTGAACAGCGTCACCATGCATCAGTTAAATGCGTCCTTCGCGGGAAGCTGGTCGCGGGAGATATGACGCTTCAGAGTCGTCTAAGCCGATACTATCTCAATTGCGGTTAGATGCCGAAATCCGGCCGCAGACCTACTATTCGTTTTTTGGCGTCGAATCCAAGGCGTCATTGGGGCGCTCGGACTTAGAATATTGGAGTGCCCCCCGAAGTTCGGCAAAAGGGCAAGCGTTTAGGAGATCAAGCATGAGTACGAGAGCATTGTCGGGCCAGCTGCCCGGCAGCGAGCCGAGCCAGTTTGACATGAGTCACGTGAAGCTGCCGATCTATATGGACAACCACGCCACCACGGCGACCGATCCGCGCGTGTTGGAAGCCATGCTGCCCTATTTCGGCGAGAAGTTTGGTAATGCTGCCAGTCGCAGCCATTCCTTCGGGTGGGTGGCGGACCAAGCAGTGGAGACTGCCCGTACGCAAGTAGCCAAGCTCATCGGTGCGGCGACAAACGAGATTGTCTTTACCTCCGGCGCTACAGAAAGCGACAACCTGGCCATTAAGGGGGTTGCCGAGAGTCACCGGGAAAAGGGCAACCACATCATCACGGTTGTAACTGAGCACAAAGCCGTACTGGACAGCTGCAAGCACCTGGAGAAGTACGGATATCGTGCGACCTACCTCCCGGTACAGAAGGACGGTTTGATCGATCTTCAACAGCTTATTCATGCCATTGGTGAGAAGACCATCCTCGTCAGCATCATGGCAGCGAATAACGAAATCGGCGTGCTACAGCCGATCGCTGAAATCGGAAAGATTTGTCACCAGCGCGGAGTCATTTTTCACACCGATGCTGCCCAGGCGGTTGCCAAAATTCCGATTGATGTGAACAAGCAGAACATCGATCTCATGTCGATCGCCGGCCACAAAATTTATGGGCCAAAGGGTGTCGGAGCTCTGTATGTACGTCGCAAAGACCCCGAGGTAAATCTCTCGGCGCTGATCGACGGCGGAGGCCACGAACACGGCATGCGCTCCGGGACGCTGAACGTCCCCGGTATCGTCGGATTGGGAAAAGCGTGTGCGATTGCTTCCGAAGAGATGCCGAAAGAAGCCTGCCACCTCGCCGGCCTCCGGAATCGGTTTCGTGACAAAATCCTGGCTGCAATTCCCAACGTTCACGTCAACGGTTCGATGGAGCAGCGCCTCCCCGGGAACCTTAATTTGAGTTTCGGAGGGGTCGAGGGCGAGTCGCTGATGCTGGGGCTTGATGGGATCGCGGTTTCTAGCGGCTCGGCATGCACCTCAGCGAAAGTCGATCCCTCATACGTGTTGAAAGCCATCGGCTGCGATGATGAACTGGCAACCAGTTCCATTCGCTTTGGGCTGGGCCGCTTTACGACCGAGGGCGAGGTCGACTACGTGGCGGATCGTGTGATCCAGACTGTACGCCAGCTTCGAGAACTGTCACTTGCGTGACGCAGAGCTGCAGTCACGTCCCGTAGCATTTGCAAGAAGAAGCAGGCCCGTTTGGGTACGGGCCCGCGCTCGAGAGATTACTTTCCAGGTAGGTAGCTCAAGTCTGGCCGGAATTGCACGATCTCGCTGGTCTCTTTCTCCACCGCATTGTCAATTCGATCAACAATGGAGTCTGCCTCGGCTTGGCCGAAGGCTTCCTTGAGCATGTCGCGGAATGGCTTCACATCCGGTTTATCTTCAAAGTCTGCCCAATTGCTGTGCGGGATAACGAGCAGATACGCGCTGGTCGAGCCGCCCGCGACTAGTTCATACCAGTAATAGTTAACCGGCCACTTTGTTTTCATCGCCGCTTCGTGAATTCGATCTATGGCGGAACGGAAATCCGAATTTTTTCCGTAGCGCACATAAAAGTGATTTGACTCGTGAAATTTAGTAGGCGCCTTGCTATCGCTCGGATTACTCACCTTCGGCATGTATTCGTAGTAATACGCGTTGACTGAGTCCACGTAAGTGCCCACCACTTTCTGAAACTCCGCCAAATCGGTATCCTCGGCAATCGCGGGCTTATCGAAATCAGCCCAGTGCCACCCCAAACGCCCGACCACATAGTCTCCGGTTTGCATGCCGGTAAGGATCTGCCACACGAGCAATGGTTGTGGATCATTCTGTTGCTTGTGCCAGGCAGCCTTCTGCTTTCGGCCCGCCTCGTATTGCGGCACCATCCCGTTCTTCGGTTTCTGGACCTCAATCGCCGTGATGCTTGACGCATTTTCTTGCGCAAGCACCGAGCATGCGGCGAACAGTATCAGCCCCAAAGCTGAGAACACACGTCTGTGTTTCATTGTCTGCTCCTTTTGTGAATGTGAGTTGGAAAGCGGTGCGATTCTACATCAAACGAAGGCACAATGCGTGCCTTGGGGGCGCGTACGCTCCTGAACTGCAGCTCGAGAATAGCCCCTCGCTCAGTCGCGAACTGCTTTGTCGGTGATCTCCAGGCCGCGATCGATGATGGCAAATCCGTCCCGCAGTTGTTGCTCGTTGATGCAAAGCGGCGGATTTGTGAAGAAGGTGTGCCAGCGCACGAAAGTGTAAAAGCCCTCTTGCCGAAAGAAGCGTCCAAGGGCAGCCATTTCGTCGGAAGTACCGTTGAATGGCGCGAGTGGCTCGCGCGTGCGGTGGTTCCGAATCAGTTCGAAAATACCGAACAGGCCAATTGATCGCACAGCGCCAACCGAAGGATGCCGCGCGGCGAGCTCAGTCATCAACTGCTTCATGAGCGCCCCCATTTTGCGCGCGTTCTCAATCAGATGATCTTCTTCGTAAACACGGATGGTCGCCAAAGCCGCCGCGCAGCCCATCGGATGACTGTTGTAGGTCAGGCCTCCATAGAAAACCTTGTCGCGGAAGTGCTCGGCAACGAAATGGCGCATGCCGACCGCGCCCAAAGGAAGGTAGCTGCTGGTCAGGCCTTTCGCCATGCTGATCAGGTCTGGAACGACCTTCCAGTGATTGACCGCGAACCATTCACCAGTGCGGCCAAAGCCGGACATCACCTCATCGGCAATCATGAGGATTCCGTACTTCGTGCAAAGCTCTCTTACTCCTTGCAAGTAACCATCCGGTGGCACCAGAACACCGTTAGTGCCGGTAACGGGCTCAAGAATGAAAGCAGCGATGGTCTGCGTCCCCTCAAGCTGAATCGTTTCGTCCAATCTCGCGAGCGACTGTTCCGCAGACTCCCAGCCGCCGGCGAGTCCGTGATAGGGGTCGAGCACATGCACCACGCCGGGAATTCCCGGTTCGTTGACCCATCGCCGGGGGTCGCCAGTAAGACTAATGCTGCCTGCGGTTGAGCCGTGATAGGAGCGATACCGGGCGAGAATTTTCTGCCGCCCAGTGACGAAGCGGGCGATCTTGATCGCGTTCTCATTGGAATCCGCCCCGCCATTGGTGAAGAAGAAAGTGTCGATGTCACCGGGCGTGATTTTTGCGAGTTTCGCGCCGAGCTTTGCCCGGATCTCGGTAGCCATGAATGGATTCGCGTAAGCCAGAGTCCTGGCTTGCTCGCTGATGGCATCGATTACGCGTTCATCACCGTGACCGATGTTCACGCTCATCAGCTGGCTATTGAAATCGATGAAGCGCTTTCCCTCTGGAGTCCAGAAGTAAACTCCTTTGGCGCGGGCCACAGGAATGGGGTCGACCTTGGATTGCGCGGACCACTCATACAATGTGTGCTTCCGGGAGAGTGCGACCATCTCTTCGCCGCTCATTGTTCCCATCGTGTCTTTTACGATTGTGTCGGTCGCCATACTTCACCCCCGGAAAGCGTGTGGTTTCGCATGCTGCTACAAGGAACAACGCACTCGATGGTATCAGCTTTAGGGCCTTCGGAGAATGCAGTGGCAACGGCTGCTGGGGAGATGAATCGGACGATGGCTCAGCTCCGCGCAGCAACTGGATTACCCTGCTCTGTTGCCAATCCAAAGACTGTCAGGATATTTGCTGCCGCGTCGCTACCGGAACGAATGCAATCCGGCACACCGATGCCCCGGTATCCGTTGCCCGCGAGCGCAAGACTGGAAAGTTTTTTGAGTGTCGAGTCAATCCGCTCAAAACGCTCCAGGTGGCCGACTCCATATTGCGCCATCGCATTGCTCCAGCGGTAAACACGCGAAAACAGTGGCTCCGCAGTAATCCCCAGAATCTGTTGAAGTTCGCTGCGAACGATGCGAATGATCTCTTCGTCAGACAGCTTTAGCGCGTTCGCGTTCTCTTTGCCGCCGATGAAGCAGCGCAGGAGTGCACGGTCAAGTGGCGCGCGGTGCGGAAACTTGTTGTGAACGAAAGTTGCAGCCAAGATCCGCCTGCCTTCGCTGCGGGGCACCAGGAAGCCAAAGCCTGGCGGCAGGGACGATCTCACTTGTTGGTCGTAACCCAGATTGATCGTGACCGAAGAGGTGTAGTCGATGGCGCCAAGCTCACGTGCGAGTTGCGCCTCAATTGGGTGCAGGAGACGAGAAGCGGCGTGAGTGGGAGTCGCCAGAATTATCGCGTCGAATCGGTCGGAAACATCGGCTGAAACGATCCAAGCTCCGCTTTCTAGGTGAAGTGATTTAACAGGATGATTTACACGCAGGGCTGACGGTTGCAGCCGGGAGACCAACTCATCCACCAACTGCTGCATTCCGTCCTTCAGTGAAGTAAAGAGCGGCCGTGAGTTGTTCGACGAAGCTGGCATTTGGGCGCGCGCCGCCAACATGGCTCGCCCCAAGCTGCCGTACTTCGCTTCCATGGCAGCAAAGCGGGGAAGTACGGCCCGGACACTGAGCTCGCTGGCGTAGCCGCCATATACGCCAGACAGCAGTGGATCAGCGAGTCGGTCCACCATTTCGCCGCCGTAATGGCGCTCAACCATGGATGCCACACTTTCGTCGCCATCAGCTTTATGAGG
>JAFAGX010000125.1 GCA_019237515.1 Acidobacteriaceae bacterium | reverse complement strand
CAGTATGCGACTATGTTGCGAAGTTCTTCAGCACTCAGAGGCGCGCCGGAAATTGTGTATCTCGTCGCAGCATAAGGTGTGAGTTCTAGTGTTTCGGCTGGGAGGGCTTCGATCGTGCTCATGGGTGACTCCTCTGCATAGGCTATGCCGACACATATCCCCGTGACAAACACGTTGGCTGTGGATATTCAATGGGATCGATTCGGCTGCGGCTTAGCTCGACAGTTTGGTTAGGAAATCCACGATTTCAGGCTGGCTCCAATCCACAGCTCCAATGAACTTGCGGCGTACAACTCCCTTGCGATCAATGATGTAAGTCTCTGGAAATTTGAAGGTGCCATAGAGATTGTTGCTCTTCTGATCTGCATCGCGGACGGTGAGAAAATCGACTTTATGGTCTTTCAAGAAGCGGTGATACCCGTCATTGTCCACATCAACGCTAATCCCGACGACGGTAATCCCTTTGTCCTTGAATCGCTCTTGTAACTGCGTCAGCGACGGGATTTCCTCCACGCACGGTGCACACCAGGTTGCCCAGAAATTCAGAACCACGACTTTCCCTTGGAACTCCCGGAGTTCAATTTTGTGGTCGCTGTCCTGAACAATGAAATCCGGAGCTGCAGTGCCGATTCGCGGCGGACGCGAGCCGCCGTAGCAACCGCATAACGCCGCAAGGCCAAGCAGCACAACCGGGAAAACGGGCAGCCGTCGCACACAGATATAATAATGCATTCAGGGTCTTGGCAATGGCCGTGTCAACTCCAACTCGTCCCCTCGTGTCCGTCATCGTACCGGCCCGCAACGAAGAGCGGTGTCTGGGCCGCTGCCTCGAATCGCTGATCCAACAGCAGGGTATAAGCTCCGAAATTATTGTTGTGGACGACGGATCAACCGACAGAACTCGCGATATTGCTGAATCGTTCGCTAGCGTCCAGGTAGTTGACGCCGAGCCACTGCGTGCAGAATGGAGCGGCAAGACCAATGCCATGTCAACTGGAGCGCAGAAAGCCCACGGCGACTGGCTGCTGTTTACAGACGCGGATACTCTACATCTTCCCGGATCACTGGCTCGGGCTGTTTCAGAGGCCAAGCAGCACGGTGCGGCGTTGCTGTCCTACTCACCCGAGCAAGAGGTTCACGGAGTTCTCCAACAAGCTGTGATGCCGGTGATTTTTGCGGAACTTGCCGCTACCTACAAGCCTTCACGAGTGAGCGATCCAGCATCTCCGGCCGCAGCGGCCAATGGACAGTATTTGCTGATCTCGCGTGAAGCATACGATGCAATCGGCGGCTACGGTACAGTCGCCGGCAGCTTACTCGAGGATGTGGCCTTGGCCCGAGCGGTAAAAGCGTCGGGACGGAAGATTTTCTTCCGCTTTGGTGGAGACGCGTTGCGTACGCGTATGTACCGCAGCTTCGCGGAATTGCGAGAAGGATGGACGAAGAATTTGGCTCTGCTATTTCCGTCTGGCGCCCGGCTTGCCACCATGCGGTTTCTGGAATTTTTGCTGATTCTGGGTAGCGTTGCGGAGTTCATCTTTGCTTTAACAGAAGGCCGAATACAAGTCACCATTGCGAGCGGCATCGTAGCTACCCTGCTGCTGGTATCCTTTTTTTCGCGAATCCTTAAGGCACACTTTCGCTTGCGGGCAAACCTACTCGCCCTTTTCGGCCTGCCCCTTTTTTCATATCTTCTTTTACGGTCGGTAATCTTTCATAAGAGAGGAAAAATCACCTGGAAGGGAAGACGGTATCCGGGCTGTGCTACAAGGCGTCTGGAACAATCAACTCCGTCACGAGATAGCCTTACCTCATGGTCTACCTAACCCGCAAGGCCGAGTTTTCTGCTTCTCACTACTACCACAATCCGCAGCTCAGCGCGGAAGAGAACCTGCGCATTTTTGGCAAATGCAACAATCCCCACGGGCATGGGCACAATTACACCTTGGAGGTGACGGTGAAGGGGAACGTTGATCCACGCTCGGGTTTTGTGGTGGATCTCAAGCAACTGAAAGACATACTCAATCGCGAAGTTCTGGATGCGATGGACCACCGTTTTCTCAACAAGGAGGTGCCGGAGTTTCTCGCCCGAATTCCCACGACCGAAAATATTGCGATATCCGTTTGGCAGAGGCTGGCGCCAAAGCTGAAGCAGGCTCAGCTGCATCGAGTGCGCGTGTACGAAACCCCGGATCTGTTCGTCGATTTTTACGGAGAAGCATGAAAGCGCATTTGACACGGCGATATATGTTTTCAGCTTCTCACCGTTTGCACAGTGACAACATGTCCGATGCCGAGAACCTGGCCACTTATGGAAAGTGCAATAACCCTTACGGTCATGGGCACAATTACGTCCTTGAGGTTACGGTGAGCGGCCCCGTGGACGAGCAGACCGGAATGGTCTGCAATTTAGTGGATCTGGATGAATTTATGCAGGGGCAAATCCTAAGTCATTTTGATCACCAGAACTTGAATATGCTGCCGGATTTCGCAAATTCTGTGCCCACGACGGAAAATCTATGCATTGCGATTTATGATATTTTGCAGCGTGGATTCCGCCACGCTCATCTGGAGAAGGTACGATTCGAAGAGACGATGATGAACTCGTTTGAGTATGCGGGAGGAAGGGAACTGACGCCGTAATTGCCAAAATGCCAATTGGCAATTGAAAATTGTAAATTGACAAAAAGATGAGCCTTAGATCTCAAAAGGAAGTGCCCACGCTGACCAGCGCCAGTTTTGAA
>JAFAGX010000116.1 GCA_019237515.1 Acidobacteriaceae bacterium | reverse complement strand
ACATGAGCTTGGTACCCCGCTTCCTTGACACGGTCGATCACGTGTTGAATTTCTTGCTCCGATGCGCCTTCGCGCATATTGATGATCATTAGCTTTCTCTCCTTGTCGAGCATGACTTCCTCGTGCAAAACAAAAGCCGCAACTCCTAAGAGTCGCGGCTCGGGAACTTTGAACTTGGCGTTAGATCAGGCCATTTGCGCACACGCCTCGTCCCGGCCGCTACTCTTAAACCAGTAGCGGTAGTATGAGCCGAGACTAAATCGACGAGTGCTCATCAAGGCTGACATTATCCGTGCAGCCCTTCTCCGGTGTCAACCATTTTTACCGCATAAATCCGATTTCGGGCCGATCCCAGCAGCACTCTCGCCTTAAAACATATATCGCAGCATGAACTGCATCACCCGCGGCTGTGTCAGAGTGGAGTTATACACCCCGAAATTCGTTGAGCTGGTGAGGTCAAAGCTGTTCGAGGCCAAAGCGGCATCGAAGCGCACTGCGTTGGTCACATTGAAGACTTCCCAACCGAATCGCAATGTCTGGCCTTCTTTGATCGTCCATTCTTTGTCTAATCCCGCGTCGATGTCGAAAAATCCGGGCCCGCGAAGCTCGTTGCGCTGACCGCCCTCCCCAGGAAAAGGTTCCCGGAAGTCTGCCAACGCGGCCGTCGAATCCGCGAACATTCTGGGATTGCCTTGTGAATCGATATGTACGCCAACCGGCCCAGGGTTACGAATCTCGACTCCTTGCCCTGTGAGGTTGTAGTTGGTTGGCCAGCCATTTCCATTGAAAATGCTGAAGGGGAGTCCGCTCGACCAGTGGAACAGCCCGGTAACGCCCCAGCCTCCCAGAATCGCATTGGTAACCCTTCCCATCCCGGGGGCGAACCGCCGCCCCTGCCCGACAGGAAGATCCACCACCCAGTTAGAGTTGATCTGGTGGGTCATGTCAAAGTCGGAAACCGCGCGCAGCTGATTCGGTTGCCAGGAGTTGATCACCTGGCTGGAGAAGCCGCCCACGTCGGTGCCGTTCGTATCGAAGAGATTGATGCGTTCGGCGTTCGATCCCACATCGATTGATTTCGAGTAAGTGTAGTTAATGTCAAATTGCACGCCGGCCCAGATTGCACGGCGAAGCGTGAGATTGAGTGCATTGTAGGAGCTGTTCCCGGACGTGCGCCAGGCCCACAACGAAGAAAATTGCGGCGAGAAAAAGTTGTATGGAGTCGGCGCAGCCTGCCCGGGCAGCTGTGAGCACGCGGGAAAACAAGTGCCAAACGTCGGCGTGTCTGCATACTGCAGCGCGACGATCTCGTCTCCAACGTTGCAAGCGAAATTGTCATACATCGCTTGAGTTGCCGTCACCGTGCCGCCGATATTTCCATAAGGAATGCTGCTGCACCCGTACAGTTGCGTGGAAGCTGCACCTTTTGCCGCAGGAAACAAATCCTCCCAATACATCCCCGCGACCGCAGGAGTGACTTTACTCACCGGCGTACCGGCTCTTGCAAGTTTGGAGAAAATCGTAGCGGCTGTGAAGTAATCCACATGAGACTTTGGGTCGACAATATCTTCCGGCAAGGCCAGGTCAGTTTCCTGTAGCAAGTGTCGACCAAGCCGGCCAACATACGAGGCCTCGACCGAAAATTTGTGCGGCAACTCGCGGGTGATGGAGAAGTCGAGCACGTGCGAATAGGGTGTTCGCAAGCGGTCGTCCATCCCCCAGTAGATCGCGAACCCGCCTGGCGCCTGCACTCCCAAAGGAGGTGTCACCGGGAATCGGCCGGGTGCTGCGCCGCTCATATTCTGGCCACAGTACGTCCCTTTCGGAAGCGCAAATAAGCTGGTAAAACGGTCAGCACAATCTACGTCCTGGACCGCGTAAGGGTTGGTCTCGGTAGTGGTCATCCCAAATGAACCCTTACGATCGAAAGTATTGACCACGCCTTCGCCGAAATGATCGAAGTACAATCCATAACCCGCACGGATCGAACTCCTGCCCGCGCCACCCAATAGGCTGTGAAGCCAGCCACCGTCAGCATGTGGAGAATAGGCGAATGCGAATCGCGGCGCTAAATCTTTGTAGTCCCAGTTCCAATAAGGATTGCGACCATTCGCTTGTCCCGAAAGGTTGAAAGTGATTGGCGGGAGTCCTCCATTCAAACCGTTAGCCGCATTCTGCCCCGGCGAATATGCTTGCCCAGCCAGCATCGCCTGGGCCCGTTTCGCAAAAAAATCTCCTATGCTAATGTCGGGCGTCGCCTGGTTCCCGTTCGTTTCGTACGGAGGTTCGAGCAGGGAATAACGTAACCCCCCGGTCAAAACCAAGTTCGGCGTGACACGCCACGAATCCTGTGCGTACCACTCCGTCTCCCACGCCTTGAAGTGGCGCTGAATGAGTGTTCCGGGGGCAATCGACGTTCCCTGTTTAGTCTGATTAAAAATGTCGTTGGCGACCGTGATTATGCCCGCCACTCCCATGGTGGCGAAGTCATAGAGTTCCTGAAACGAAGATGCGACAAGCGGATAACCAGGACCGGTCGACGGATCCAGGCTGCCGCCTTGGTTCGCAATGCCGGCATTCGTGTCCAAAGAAAAGGGGTCGGTCACCGCGTAGGAAACGTTCTGCTCATTTCCGAGGCGATTGTTGTGCACCAGTCGCAGGTTGGTTCCGAACTGCAAAGTATGCTTGCCCTTGGTCCAGCTCAAATCATCTACAAAGTTATGTACCGGCACGTTGACATACACGGACTGGGCGTCAAGGGCAGTAATATCGTTCAGAGTGCGAAAATGAACGTAGGGTTGCGAGTTCTGGCCCGACTGTCCTGTCCCCTGGCGCACAAGTTCCCAGCGAAAGTTATTGATTAAAGTCGGACTGATCACCGCGGTATAGCCGGCTGCAATCGCCTTGCTGTTGACGGTGTCGAAAAAACTCGGCGGCTGTCCTGGAAATTCTGGTGGCAGGGATTCGCTATCATTTTGCAAGTTGCCACGAAGGAACAGGCTGTGGTTTCCATTCTGCGTTAGCTTGTAATCCAGCTTAGCGACATAGGCGTTTAGTTTTCGAGGGTGTGCTCCGGGGAAGGTGTAGCCGCGGTAATCCAGGAGATCGCCTACGGTATCGGTGTTGGGCGCCGGGTATTGATTGAAGACCTTCAGC
>JAFAGX010000326.1 GCA_019237515.1 Acidobacteriaceae bacterium | reverse complement strand
TGATGTGGACAAAGAAGATTATCCTCGGGTGTTGCGCATCGCTGCTCCCCGGCTGCGTACGGGCGGGCTGTTCGTGACGGATAATGTTCTGTGGAGCGGTAAGGTGGCGCAGAAAAATCCAACTGAAGCTTCAACTAAAGCCATTTTGGAATTTAACCAGTTGCTCTACGGTTCACGAGATTTCTTCACCACGATTCTGCCTGTGAGGGATGGAGTGGCGGTAGCGATGAAGAAATGAGCAGGGTTCAAAATGGAGATTCCTCGTCGCGGTGCTCCTCGGAATGACAAACATTTAGAATGGGTTCAAATGGACTTGACCGGAATCAGGGTCAAGTCATCCACGAGGCCGACTTCTTTCTGCAAGAACGGCTCAGCATAGGTCACCCCGCCAAGCATTCCATAAAATCGTGCCATGGCTTCCACGCGTGAACGAATCTCTGCCTGAGCAGGGAAGAGCTCTTTACCGGCTTCCTGATCGCTGTATTGCGATTTGTAGGCCATAAGCGACTGGAACCGGGCTTCGAACTGATCGGAGATGTCGACCACGAACGTGGGTCGCACATCGAAGTAGAGGGTCGCATAGATGATTTTGAATGGGCGGTGCGGCAGGAGCGGATCATCGGCAAGTCCCGTGCTCGATATAGCGGCTTTTGCGAGGCCCGCGAGGAAACAAGCCTCGTAACCGAGGGTCGAAGCCGTGTAATGGTCGGGATGGCGACCCTGCCAATAGGGCAATATCACGACCCGAGGGCGTTGCTGTCTGAGGACGCGAGCGACTTTCAGCCGGTTTTCCCATGTGTTCTCCACGCGGCCATCGGGGATGTCGAGTGCCAATCGCCACGATATCTGCAGGATTGCGGCGGCTTGCTCTGCTTCCTGGCGGCGGTCTTCCGCGCTGCCGCGCGTTCCCATCTCCCCCTGGGTCAGGTCGAGGACGCCGGTGCGGTACCCTCGTTGTGCCATTTTCAACAGCGTGCCGCCGCAGGTCTGCTCAACGTCGTCGCGGTGGGCCGCAATGGCGAGAATGTCGAGTGGCTGCATCTCCGTCGCCAAAGGATACAGATATACTAGAAACCAAGGCAATCGTGGGGATCAATCCTTTACCTCCAATCTTCGGGTACTTTGCGGTTAAAACCTGTCGGAACTAGCGGCGAGCAAGAGACGTATAGGAACTCATGAGGATCAAGCGCGCAGGTCTGCTTCTTTTCACTTTGTGTGTAGCGCCAGCCCTGGTCTTCGGGCAAGATGCCATCGCCGCTGGTGCAACGGACAAGTCCAAGCCAGTATCGCCAACGACGACTCTGTCGTTCCCGTCTACCGCAACCACCCTCACCCAAGACCAAATCAAGGAGCTGATCCAAAAGGTGGCGGATAACGACGATAAGAACGACAAAGTGCAACACGACTACACCTACATTGAGCGCGAGGTCGAACACAAGCTCGACGGCAAAGGGAACACGAAATCCACCGAGACAAAAACCTACGAGGTCCTTGAAATCTATGGCGAACAGGTCGAAAAGCTGATCGAGAAAGACGACAAGCCGCTATCCCCTAAGGATGCGGCAAAAGAGGACGAGAAGATTCAGAAGATCATCGACAAGCGCAAGAACGAAACCGACAAACAACGCGAGAAACGCTTGAAGGAGGAAGAAAAAGACCGCGAGGAGTCGCGTAAGTGGGTGCACGAAATCAGCGACGCCTACAATTTCGCCCTCGTCGGCACGGAACCGGTGGGAGGCCGCCAGGCCTGGGTGATCTCAGCTGAGCCCCGCCCCGGCTTTGTTCCCCACCTGAAATACGCCAACTATCTTCCCAAGTTTCATGGCCGGGTGTGGATCGATAAAACCGATATCGAGCTTTCGAAAATGGACGTGGAGTGCCTGGACACGGTCTCCTGGGGATTGTTCGTGGCTCGCCTGCACAAAGGCACGCGTTTTGCGCTCGAGCAAACTCGGGTGAACGACGAAGTCTGGCTGCCGCAGTCCTTGAGCTTTAAGCTGGACGCCCGCGTGGCACTCTTGAAGGGATTCAAGATGGAGGACGAGCAGACCTTTCGCGATTACAAGAAGTTCCGCACCGACGCAAAGGTGACGGGCATTGGGGAAGTGCCACCAGAGAAGTAGATCTTGCTGGTTAGTCTAAATTCCCCTGCTCCAGCACCACGTTTTCGCGAACAATCAAGCGATGGGCAGCCATCTCTTTTAAAGTGGGAAGAACCCGGTTCACGTGCTCGTCCGTATCAACGAAGATGATGATGACCGGCAACTTGCCACCCGCATCCACCAGGTGGGTAGTTTCCACGCGATGACGACCGAGGAATCCCGCAACTGCGTGGATGGCGGTTGCCGCATAGACGTTCTCTTTTCGCAGGTAGTTGAGGATTTCCACGTGCAGCGGCCGATGGTGCCACTTGTCGGCTTCGTTGAGATACATTGTGACTTGGACCGCCATCGCGTTTGGCATTTTACAGTACCCTCGCCAGAGCCATGCCCGCCAGCACAGCAAGCATACAAAGTAGGTTGTTGGTCAGGATATTGGTCCACATCAGTAGCCACTGGCCTTGTTCGAAATACACCATGGCTTCGTAAGCGTAGCTGGAAAACGTGGTGAATGAGCCGCAGAAGCCCACGATCACCAACAACCGCCAGCGCGGATCAATGAAGACGCGTTCGCTGGTCCACACCATGAAAAAGCCGACGATCAAGCTGCCGACCACGTTGATGAACAACGTGCCGTATGGGAAAACTGGCCCAAGAATTCTCACCGCGGATCGGCTTATCAGGTAACGGGCATTGGCGCCGACGATTGCGCCCAGAGATATGATCAGCAGGTCGAGCAAGGACGGAGTTCCTCCTACAAAGATGTAGGAGTTATCATCCGGCTATCCAGTCCGGCGGTTATGGCGAACTCCATCGCCCTGATTCTTTTTACCACAGAGGGCACAGAGCGAAAGTGTCGCTGCGAAGGTTACTTTTTTCGCTCCACAAGAAAATGTGCCAAAGCTTTCAAGGTTTCAGCCCTCGGGCCGAAGGACTCCACGGAGGCAAGCGCTTTCGCAACGAGTTCGTCCGCCTTCTTGAGGGACTCTTCAACCCCAAAGAGCGCCGGGTAAGTGGCCTTCTCGGCGGCGGTGTCTTTGCCTGCAGTCTTTCCGAGTTGCTCGGAGGTTTGGGTCACGTCAAGGACGTCATCTACGATCTGGAATGCAAGTCCGATCGATTGACCGAAACATCTGAGCTTGCCGAGAGCATCATCTCCGGCGCTGGCATATAGACCGCCGCTGACTACACTCGCCGTGATCAAGGCCGCGGTTTTAGAACGGTGAATATACTGGAGAGTTGCGATGTCGATTTTCCTATGCTCCGCTTCAAGATCAACGACCTGTCCGCCAATCATGCCATCAACCGTTCCAGTTGCACGCGCGATCTCTTCGATGATCTGTGCGCGGGACTCTGCGGGACATTGCAGCCGAGCAAGGATTTCATAGGCGCGGGTCTGGAGCGCATCACCGGCCAGGATTGCAATCGCTTCACCGAACACCTTATGGCAAGTTGGACGGCCCCGGCGCAAGTCGTCGTTGTCGAGGGCGGGAAGATCGTCGTGAATCAAAGAATAGGTATGCAGCATTTCCAGGGCTGCCCCCAATTCTGCAATACCCTCTGGAAGGGAACCCGTGATCATGCGCCCGGATTCCATGCACAAGATCGGTCGCAGGCGTTTTCCGCCGGCAAAAACGCTGTGCCGCATCGCTTGATGAATCGAAGTTGGGCGCTCGGTTGCGGGTGGTAAGAGAGTTTCGAGCGCGGCATCTACAAGCTCTCGTCCGCGATCCAGGACAGCTTGGAGCATGAGTGAGTATAGCAAGGCGAGATACGACTGCTTGCCCTGCCCTCGGCCAGGGAGATTCGCGGGCGAGCGAACGTCACTTATGCGGCGGCAACACGAGCGGCCAGTCCGGTTCTCAGCGCCGCTTGCACAATGCCCTGAGTATCAAATGAACAAATGAGATCCCAGGCGCCCGCGTTGAGCGCTGCGGCCCACATCTCCTCGTCGGCGCAGCGATGAGTGCAGACAATGCAGGCTCCGGGAAATTCCCGCGCCAATTCCTGCAGGTCCCCCAGGCTGGCATTCTCCATGTCGAGAATGGCAATACTGGGCCGGTGCTTGGCGATGCTGGCCCGCAGTTCCTGGACCGAAGTTACGTGGTGAATCGACGGGAACGAATTTCGCAATGCGGGAACAAGCAATTGAGCAATGGTGGGATTGCAGTGAAGGACAACCAGTTCTTGCGCTTGCATACATCCTCGGGCTTCTACCGCTAATCACGGTACTCTGCGGCTGCAGCAACCGGCAGGTGCCGAGCGGCTGCAGACGATACTTACGCGGCGAGCTACCGAGGTGAATTTACTTCCGGCCCGACGGGACCTCGGTCATTGGCTCGAACGACTCAGCCTGAAGCTTTCCGTTCTGCTTCAGCAGAATTTCCACCTTGCCTTCCGCCTGTTCCAGTTCCTTGCGACAAGCAGAAGAAAGCTGCATGCCCTCTTCAAATAGCGTGAGGGACTTTTCTAAAGGTACCTCGCCCTTTTCCAACTCCTGGACGATCTTTTCCAGGCGCTGAAGGCAATCTTCAAACTTTGGCAAACGGAGTAGCTCCTCGCCGTATTGTAATGCAGGTCACCAAGGAATGTGTCTAGAGAAAGAGGTCCTGATTCACGAAAATTTACAAGCGGCTAGACCGAAGTGGGACGGACGGAACCGAGGGCTTCGAGGACGTCCACGGCTGCTGCGTACTTTGCAAGTGGGGCGCTGATCTGCGCGCCTTGGACCATGCTGCGCGCGGCTATGAGCATCTCGCGGGCGATAGCAATTCCTTCTTCACGGGCTGCATCGGGGCTTGGAGCGCGGCCCATACGCTCCAGGATCGAATCGGGAACGGAGACGCGCAATTCGTTCTTCATGAATTCCGCATTGCGGAGGCTGACAAGCGGCCAGATTCCGACGATAACCGGAATGCGGCAGTGCTCGATACGGCGTAAAAAGCTTTCCAGCAGGCCAAGATCGAACACGGGCTGGGTGACGACGTATTGCGCGCCTGCCTGGACCTTGTATTCGAAGCGGCGAATCTCTTCGTCGATATTGGGAACACCCGGGTTGGCGCCGACGCCGATAACGAAAGCCGTGCCGGTCCCAAGTGGGTTGTCACCGATATCGCGACCATGGTTAAGGTTTCGGACGATATTCACTAATCCAATTGCATCCACGTCGAAAACGGCGGTAGCGTCGGGATAGTTGCCCATCTTTGGGGGATCGCCGGTGATGCAGATCAAGTTGCGCAAGCCCATCGCGGCAGCACCGAGAAGATCGGATTGGATGCACAGCACATTCCGGTCCCGGCACGTGTAATGGAGGATGGTTTCGATACCGACTTCCTTCTGAATCAACAACGAAAGCGCCTGATTGCTCATGCGAGCCGAAGCGCGCGGACTATCGGGGATGTTAATCGCATCGACGCCGACCGATTTCAGGAAGCGAGCTCCCTCAACCTCTTTGCGGACGTCGATGCCTTTAGGTGGCACGATCTCGACCATGGTGACGAATTCATCGGCTGCGAGCTTGGCCCCCAAGCGGGATCTTTCTTCGAGCGGAACTGCCGGAGCCGGGAGAGGCTTGGGCTGAGCGGCGGCAGAGACCTCGGCTGTTTTAGCGCGAGCTTCGCCAACCCGGAGCGCGGATTTCATGACCCGGATATGAGCCGGAGTTGTTCCGCAGCAGCCGCCAACCAGACGCACCCCGGCAGCGGCGAATTTCCGGGCATAACTCGCCATGTATTCCGGCGAACAGAGATAGATGTTGCGCCCTTCCACCGATCGAGGAATTCCGGCATTGGGCTGCGCCGCGAGTGGAAGGGAACTCAGCACGCGCATGCGCTCGATCGCATCCAGCATGGCGACCGGGCCGACGCTGCAATTGCAACCAATCACGTCGGCACCCCAATCTTCCAGCTTGGGAGTGAATACTTCCGGTGTAGAGCCGTCAAGGCAGTTCCCGTCTTCATCGATCGTGACTTGCGCGACCACGGGAATCTTGGGATTCACATCGTGAGCTGCCAAGATCGCCTGACGGAGCTCCTCCAGGTAGCCGAAGGTCTCAAGCACGATTAAGTCGGCACCGCCCTCTAGCAGGGCCGCAATCTGATCCCGAAATGCAGCGCGGGCTTCTCCAAAGGACGTTTTGCCCAAAGGCTCGATGCGAATGCCCAACGGGCCCACGGAACCGCCTACCCAAACGTCGAAGCTCTTGGCGGCTTCACGAGCGATTCTGGCGGCGGCGATATTGATGTCACCGACTTTGTCTGCCAAGGTATGCCGAGCCAGGCGGAAAGAATTTGCACCGAAGGTGTTGGTTTCGATGATTTCGGCGCCGGCTTGCAGGTACTCGTGATGGATGCCTTTGATCAGGTCGGGCTGGGAAAGGCTCAACTCGTCGTAACAGCGATTAATGAAGACTCCCTTTGAATAGAGAAGCGTGCCCATAGCACCGTCGCAAAGGATGGGGCCTTGCTTGATGCGAGCTAAGAAGTCAGCAGCCATTCATTCGAGGATACAAGAACGAGGGTGTTCTTGCACTGGAGACCGAGGCGGGTAATTGCTTGATGCATCGTGGGGTTACGATTCAACCGACGCGGCTCTGCTATAATTCGGGTTTCTCGCATCCCAATTCTTGTCTCTGATGTTCTTCAAGGTCCCAAGAGCAGTAAAGATTTTTGGGAGCACGATTGTGCTCGCAGTCCTCGGTGTATGTGTTGTGTCCTGCGGAAGCAGTAAATCTGCGAGCAACCAACATAAGCTGAGTGGGCTGAAGTTTCGCGCCTTTGTTTCCAACCCCTTGTTCCCGAGCGGCCTGGGGAATTCGCCGGTGATCAATATCGTGGATGCGCTGCAGGATATCGTTTCCTTCTCTACCATCAGTCTTTTTGGCAACTCCAATCAGCCCAGCATCATGGCTCTATCCCCAAACTTGGCGCGCACCATGGTATTCAGCCCAGACGGAAATACCATCAGCGTCCTTGACAACCAGACGGAGAGCATCGCGACTGTTACGGGCCAAACGAACAGCGTTCCAGCTATCCCATTACCTGGACCCACTGAGAGTATTTTTATCGCGAAGGACAACTTCAGCGCCTATGCGGCGGTGCCTTCAGCAGCAGTGACCGGCCAAGCGCCTGGAGCGGTAATCGCTATGGACCTGGGCAGAGGAGCGATAACAGCAACGATTCCGGTGCCCGCGGCCCACTTCATTGTGGGCAGCCCAGATGGCACGCACATCCTCGTGTTCAGTGATAATTCCGACGAAGTCACTGTCATCAGCACTGCGCTGATCGGCACAACGAGTCAAGTCACAACTACGACAGGGCCAGTGTTCGACCGTCCAGTCTGGGCGATTTTCTTCGACAATTCCGATGCTTACGTTTTCAATTGCGGAGCGGAATGCGGAGGCACGAGTGCTGGACTGACAACATTTACCATCGGCAATACAGCGCCCGGACCGGTCACTCCGCTCAGTGGCGCGACGTACGGTCTGCTGAATGGCGGAAATTTGTACGTCGCCGGCACTCCGCCAAACACGCGTTGCCCGACCGGAACCGCGGCAACAGCCTGCGGCACACTGAATATCGTCAGTGTAGGTTCGATGACACGGGTCAACGCCAACCCAATCTTGATTCCCGATGGATATCACGATCGCATGCAGATGGGTGCCAACGGACAGCTTTTTATAGGCGGTCGCAACTGCACGAGCATCAACGTTTCCGGCGGTGAAGTGCGCGGATGCCTTTCGATCTTTAATACTCTGAATTCGAAAGTTATCGTTCCACCGCAAACTGGCGATGCAACCGGGATCCAACCGATTGCGGGTAGGCATGTTGTTTATGTTTGCCAAGGAGGCGCGTTTCAGATCTACGATACGACCACGGACAAACTGCTGGTGACAACGTTCAAAACCAACAACAATCTTGGAATAACGGACAACATCGTTGGACAATCTTATGATGTGAAATTGGTAGACCCGCCGATAGATTGAAGCTGCCGTGATTACGGCTATTTTCCGGGAGTCAGTGTCAACGTATGTGTGCTGGTCCTCGATATTGCATCTGCTGAAAACGGCCATTCGAATGTGAAGTTTTTGTACCAGGCATTCCACTGGTCCATGTAATAGGGGCTGGGAAAATTTCCCGCCTCGCCGGTTACCAGGTTCAGAGTTGACTGATCCAGATCAGCGAGATTCACCGTTATACGTTCGGAAGGACCGTGGGTGGGAGTTACTGCCTTGACGGTGTATGCGCTGCCTGATTGCTCTTGCACGCCTGGCCCGGTCCAGCGCCTCAGAACAGGAATCTGCCCCAAAACCGGATTGTTGAGGTCGAGGGCATCGACAGTTCCCCATCGCCAGGTATTGAGATCCTGGGGTGCGCTCGGATCCTGGACCGCAGCCTGGACGGCGGCGGCCATCAGTTCGTCGTAATTGGCGTAGGAATCCGGCAGCCAGCGCCTTGGTTGATGCTCGACAATATTGTCGAGCCACACGGTTTCATTCATCCAGCTATAGCTTTTCCAATTGAGGGTTGATTTGACCTGTTCTGGATTCTGCGGTGCGGGACCGAGTTTTGGCTCCAGTAGCAGCCGCGATAATTCTTCGCGGGATCGAACGGCGATGGTTGGAGCCGCTGAATCGGCACTCATTCTCCCGTCCCACTGGCGCAACACCTCCGCCGCGAGCTTGGCGCGAGCGGAGGCGTTCTTCACATGATCTACTGCATAAACAAACCGGTCTGCGAAAAATCGATCGAGTTCTGAGTAGACGTCGGTTTGCAGGCTGAGCATGTCCGCGGCTGACAACTTCTTGCCGGATTCCAGGACGCGATAGATACGGTCGGTCCTCCAGGGCGCTTCCCACTCGACGCTCAGCGAATAGGGGTAGTTGTCTGGAGTGACGCGTCCGTTGGCGGTAGCGATGATTCCGGACGCGGGGTTGAAAACGCTCGGCAGTTTGTCGAAGGGCACGTAGCCAACCCATTCGTGGGAATTGTCGCTGCCATTCTCTGGGACGCTGCCGTCGCCCGAAGCGCGAATCGGGATCTTGCCGGTCGCGTGGTAGCCAATGTTGCCTTCGACATCGGCGTAAACAACATTCTGCCCCGGAGCGTCGAATTGCGAGAAAGCGTGCAGGAACTCGTCCCAATTCCGCGCCGAGTTGACCGCGAAGAACGGATTATGGACTCCGTCATAAAGCGTCCAGCGCAAGGCTACCTTTCTAGTCTCGCCCGGAACGAGATCGCTCACGATGGGTCCGTGCCGCGTGAGGGCGACGTCCAGGACGATATCCGGCTTGCCTTTAATGTGGATGGTCTCGCTACGGTGCTCCGGTACTTTCCAGCCTTCTGGAGTGAGATATTCACCTGCGTCATTAAACTTTTCGAGGTACACGTCTTCGACAGTCGGACCCAGGTTAGTGAATCCCCAGGCAATATGTTGGTTGTGACCGACGACTACGTATGGATACCCAGGAAGTGTGACACCGGCAACATCAAAATCCCCAGTGCGAAGATGGGCGACATACCACAGGTTGGGCATTTGTTGTCCAAGATGCATGTCATTTGACAGCAATGGTTTGCCTGTAACGGTATGTGCACCGGAAACGACCCAGTTGTTGGATCCGAGCGCCATCGGCCGATCATCGAAAAATCTCTCCTGCGGGAATTCGGCGCAAATGTCATTCACGGTGAGATCATGTGCGATCGGAACTGAGCCAGCGAGGGCATCATGTGGGGTGGTTGCTTTCTGTCGGGCTTTGGGCGGTGTTTCCTGGTCGAGGTTCGGACGAGAGACGGTTGGAAGTCGATCGCGCCAGGAGGAGTTCACGTACAGGTCGTTGG
>JAFAGX010000075.1 GCA_019237515.1 Acidobacteriaceae bacterium | reverse complement strand
CTTGCGACAATTTCACTGCCGCTGATGGCGGCGTGGGCGCTTTCAGAGAACGCGATCCCGCCAAAAGTACGTTATTTCCGGATCGCTTTGACCCTAATTACGATGATCGCGATGGCGACGGTTACCTGGACCAAGCAGCGACGCCTGGATAAGCAACTGGCACAGGCATACCGCGATTTGCGGGAAGATTCTTTTACGGATTTGCTGACTGGAGTCAAAAACCGCCGATTCTTTGCCACGACAATTGAAGGTGATGCCAAACAAGCGATTCGCGCCTATTCCGCTCCTGGAAGTGTGACGGCGGCGCGAAACCAGGACCTCGCCTTCTACCTCATCGACGCTGATTCCTTCAAAGATGTGAATGACCGCTTCGGCCACGATGCCGGTGACGAACTGCTGATCCAGATGGCGCACCGGATAGCGCGGGCCATCCGCTACTCGGATGTGCTCATTCGCTGGGGAGGCGACGAGTTTCTTGTGCTTTCGCGCTACACCGATCGCGGCGATTCTGTGTCTCTTGCGGCGCGCGTGTTGAGCTCGTTAGGGGACGAAGAGTTTCACCTGCGTTGCGGAGCCTCGGTTCGCAGCACTTGCTCAATCGGTTGGGCAGTTTTTCCCTGGTTCGTGCATCAACCGGATGGAGTTCCCTACGAGGAGATCCTGCGGTTAGCCGATTCTGCTTTATACGAGGCCAAGAGGACCGGACGGAATCGGGGTGTTGGAATGCTACCTGGCGCCGAACAATCCGTGCCCAAGCCGGGCGAGCGCGGGACAAAGCAAGCCAGGCTGGCAGAGCAACTGGGTGCACAGGTGATTACGGTCGAACCAGGAATGAGCTCAGACCAGCAAAACTCTCGCTCCACTGCATTCGGCGCCGGCCAACAGTCATAATTTGGTTAGACACTTTTGATGCCTCGTGCCTCTTGCCTACCCGTTTGTGCTACGCCCTAGAACACCTGAGCAATTGTTCCACAATGGATCCCTATCGTAATAATCACTGCGTCAGCCCTGAAAAATTCAGAACCGCATCGTCATACTGACGAAGCAATTTCAGGACTGCAAACTTCTCAGGCTATACGACGGTTCCAACGTTCTCAGGTTTACTTTATGGTAAATTCGAAGATAAGAAGAAAGGTTATGGTACCGTCAACAGAAACCCGGGGCGGGATTTCCACAGCAGTTTCCGTCATAAGGATACTCGTTGCCGACGATCACGAGGTAATGCGCCTGGGAATGAGGAACCTTCTTGAATCTCAACCTCATTGGGAGGTCTGTGCCGAGGCCAGCAACGGCAAGGAGGCGGTCGAACTGACCGGTGAGTGCCATCCTGACGTGGTCATTCTAGACATAACAATGCCCACCATGAACGGCTTGGAGGCTGCCGACCGGATAGCGGCGGCACACCCCCGGATTCCCATTATCCTGTTCTCACTGCATCTCGCTGGAGACATGATGAATACGCTGCACTGTCCCACCATCCGCGGGGCCGTAAGCAAGAGCGAGGCCGGTCGCGATCTGGTGGATGCGGTGCAAACCGTGTTCGATGGCGGGACGTTTTTTCAGGGCAAGAAATCTTTCCCACAAAGCTCTTAACACCTGCAAGTTCAAGCCATGGTTGCTGTTGTACGGAAATCACACCCTGATGCTCCCCTAGTCGCCAAAATACAGGTTTCAACGTATTCCGCGGCGAATTGGGCCTGTGCGATAAAAGGGACTCAACGACATCGCCCCGATCTCTAACCCTGTAAACCGGTTGTTGGAATCAAAATATGGTCACTCACTGCGCAAATCCCGCCTGTGCTGTCCCGTTGCGATATTTGCGTGACGGTCGCCTGTTCCAATTCGAAGTAAGGTCCCGAATTCAGCCGCGCAAATTGTCCCGCCAGGTTGCCCACTTCTGGCTTTGCGGCATGTGCTCGGGAACGATGACACTCACGTTTGATCCTGCAATGGGAGTTCAGGTGATTCCGATGATGCCGTTGCCCGCCATCGGTGCAATACAGTTGCCGGTTAGCACCTAAGAAACTGTTTCTTCCGCCGATCTAAGCTCTAACCACCTTGTACAGCAGGGCGGTCGATTTAGGCGCCCAAAGGCCAGGAAAGTCCTTTCCCCTGTTGGCGACTAACCCGAAATTCGAAAGTCGCGGCAGTGCGCCTCATATCTTTCGGAAGTGCTCCACAATGGCTTCGGCTTGATTGCGAGTGACGACCGCCGATAACGCGGCTGCATCGGCTTGCTTCACTGCCTGAACGCTGCCGAAATGCTCGAGCAGACGGCGAGTGGTGCGACTGCCCACGCCGGGGATTTCCATCAACTCCGTCGAACGATCTCGCATCTGGCGGCGCTTGCGATGGAAGGTCACGGCGAAGCGGTGAGCTTCATCGCGGATGAGCTGCACAAGATGCAGCACGGGCGAGTGGTGATCGAGAACCACC
>JAFAGX010000265.1 GCA_019237515.1 Acidobacteriaceae bacterium | reverse complement strand
TTGGTTTCCGCATTTCGCGCGACGCTTGAGGAAGTGCAGCGGGCAGCCCTGATCTTGCACGTTTCCGATGCCAGCAATCCACTCTCCGCCGAGCAGGATGCACAAGTCGAGCGCGTGCTGCAGGAATTAGAGGCCGAAACCAAACCGCGGCTTCATGTCATGAATAAGATCGATCTGCTCCCTTCAAAGCAGCGCGAGAGCTTGCTCGACGATGTTTCGACCATCCATGTTTCTGCGATGACGGGAACTGGCATGAGCACGTTATTGGAACGGATCGACAACATGCTCTCAGAAGATGCCATCAGCCGGATTCGGCTCCGCGTTCCTCAGAAGGAAGGAAAAACCCTGGCGATGATCGAGGCGCGAGCGCGGATCTACTCGCGTGCTTACAGAGACGGGTTGGTGGAATTGGAAGCCGAAGCGCCTGAATCCGTCGTCCGGAAGCTTAAGCAGTTCGTGCTGGAATGAAAGTTATTGCCCGTTGCTGGCGCCGGCAGCGCTTTCCAGTACTAGAGTGACTTCGCTGCCCTTGCCGGAGCCCACTAGTTGCACGGCGGCGGCCCGATTCGCGGCAATCTCCAGGTATCCCATGCTTCCCAAAATTCCAAAGAGCTCATTGGGCGAGCCTTCCGCATAGTTGCTGTGCATAGTTGTGATTTCCTGTTTGCCCACGGCAATTTTGAATGGCGGTGGAGTCGTGCGAAAGAGCATCGGAACATCCTGCGGCGTGAAGTTCGTAACGAGATTTCCGAATCGGTCAACTTTTAACACAACCCCTCGCAATGTCCGGGCGTCCATCGGCTTGGGTTTGGGTGCATTGAAGCGGACGTAGTCCGAGATGTCTTCTCCGAACTTTTCACCATCGACGCCTTTGGCGAGCCAACCGGCAACTGGGGCGAAAACATCGCGGCCATGGAACGTATTGCTGACGGGCTGCAGGAAATAGTGGTCCATGGTGATGTGACGCACGCGAATCCGCTCTTCCCGGCTATAGACGAGGGAAAGCACACCGTTATCCGGAGCAACGAAATAGTATTTCTCCGTTGACATCAGAATCGGCCGCCGGGCCGAGCCCACGCCGGGGTCCACCACGACTACGTGAATGGTCGCGCTTGGAAAATACGAATAAGCCTGCGCGATCGTGAGTGCACCATCCAGAACGTCGAACGCCTGCACCGCATGATTGATATCTACAATCTCGGCGTCCGGAGCGATGTTTAAAATGACACCCTTCATCGTACCAATGAAGTGATCGTTCAGTCCGAAGTCGGTGGTCAGCGTAACAATCGGGCGATTTGGCAAAGTGTCCTCGTGTGAATGAAGAATTCCCAGTTGCCGAAACTACCGTGTAATACGAACCGCAGTCAAGGCACCGGAGTCACACACGTTGGTGTACTTGTGCGCCACATGCGCGTTTGGGAAGTCTTCTCGCTCACCTCGCAGACGCCTCAAGTTTGCGCTTTCCCCGGCATTCCTGATACACATTTGAGTTACCTCGAATATTGGATTCGCGCCTTGTTTTCGCGAGAAGATAAGGGCTCGCCAACAGGCGACTGGGAGAAACAACAAACGATGAGGTTTGGCATCCGTCTCGTTCTGCTGGCGGTCACTTTTAGCGCGCTTTTGGCCTGCACCACCCGGACCCTCACACAAGGTCCAGTCGCTACAGCCAGCCTGTATTTGGCAACTCAAGGAAATTCCTCGATTCAGGGCTATTCAGCAAGCACGAGCAACGGGGTTATCGATCCCGAAGGCAGCGTACTTCCAACCGGCAGCATGCCCTACGCAATCGCGATAACTCCTTCACTTACGACATTGTTCGTGGACAACAACAACTCGGACGACATTTACTCGTACACGATCAATTCTGACGGGACATTGAAAGCGGGAACCAAGGCAACTGACAAGAGCGGAAGCACAGCTTCCATGCCCACCGGCATGGCTGTTGATCCCGGGGGGAAATTTCTCTTCGTCGCGAATGAAGGATCGAGCACCGTCGCAGTTTATTCGATTAACGGGACCACGTTAACCGAGGTGACCGGATCGCCGTTTACAACCAAGACGCCCGGCGACCCCACGGAAACGCAGCCCACCGCGGTTGCGGTCAGTTCGAGCGGAAACTTCCTTTATGTAGCAAATAACTTCACCAACACAGTTGGGGTGTTCAGCATCGCAAGTTCAGGCGCGCTCACCCAAACGGGATTTTCGCCGTACACGGTCGGCTTGGCTCCTACCGGCTTAGGAACGGTTCCGAGCGGGGCTTTTCTGTACGTCACGAACGCCGGTTCCAACAACGTTTCTGCGTTCACTATTTGCGATAAGGTCGTAACCAGTTGCGCCGATCCCAACCATCCGGATGGCAGACTGACGGCGGTAGCCGGCTCACCGTTCTCGGCCGGCCTTGGTCCGATCGCCATCGCTGCCGATCCAAGCTTTAATTTCCTTTATGTGTTAAATAAACAATCGAGCAATCTCTCTGAATTTTCCTACGCACCAGGCAGCGGCGTTCTTACGGCACTCAGCAGCCCAACCGCTTCTACCGGCTTGACTCCTTTTTCGCTGGTGGTCATCGCCGGTACAACGGGCTCAAACCTCGGCAACACTCTCACAAATCCCACTGATTTTGTGTTCGTCTCCAATAACGGAGCATCAACGGTATCTGAGTTTAGCTTGAACACGACTACCGGGGTCCTGACACCGGTGGGACAGGCTACGACCGTCGCGGGTGGCAATCCCTCCGCGGTGGCGGCTCAATAGTTTTCGCCACAACATTAAACTCAAGAAGGCGGGAAACGGTGGCCGGATTCAGCTACGTAGGAACCCTCAGAATCAAATACCCGCCCAACAGGGCAAATATAAGGTCAGGCGACCAGGCGGCCAAAAACGGTGGCAGTTCGCTGATGTTTCCCATGGCCTCGAACAATCCAGAAATCGTCCAGTAAACCAAGGCAATGCCGACCGCGATGGCTACGCCTGTGACCGTGCTGCGTTTCCCCGCCTGCAGGGAGAAAGGCACAGCTAAAACCGCCATGACCAGCGCCACCATGGGGAACGCAAATTTCTTTTCCAGCTGCACTCGCAGACGTACCACTTCAAATCCGCTCTGCTGCAGATCGTGAATGTAGCGTCGAAGCTCCTGATAGTTCATTTCCGAAGATTGTTTCACTTCTTTTTTGAAGTAGGTTGGCGGCTCGCTCACTGCGGCAAACGTGGATACATCAAACATGTGGAAATTCTCGATGGCGGGCCCGCGAAAATCGCGCTCCCACCCTTGCGTACACACCCACTTGCCGACATCTGCTTCCCAATGGGCGCGTGCGGCATAGATCCTCTGCTTCAACTGAAATGTTACGGGATCAAACTGAAACACCGACAGTCGCCCAAACTCATTGCGCTCCGAATCAAACAGTTGGTAGTAGTAGATTGTGGAGTGCTGCCCGAAAATCCACTTGCGATCTGGATTCAGATAAGTCTGAGCCGGTTTTCCTTTGATCTCGTTGCGAAGTGCATCCTGCCGTTTATTCGAATATGGCAAATAGAACTGTTCGGAGAGGAATAAGCCCACCGCCAAGGTCGCGCATACAACCAATACTGGCGTAACGACCCGATAAATGCTGATACCGGTTGCCTTAATCGCCGTGATCTCGTTTGATCGTTGCATCAAACCCAGGGTGATAAGAACGGCAAGCAGGATCGCGAGAGGGGCGACGTTGTATAGAAAGTAGGGGGTGACATTGAGCAGATATTCCCCTACGGTCAAAGAAGAGACCTGGTTTCGAACGATGTCGCCCAGCAACTCGAAAACGGTGAATACTAGCAGCAGCACTAAAAATGCTGCCAGCACCAGCCCCAGGTTGAGGACGAAATCGCGCAGCACGTAGTCATCCAGGATCAAAGGAAAATGGACGCTGAACATGCGGCGGCGGCGCGCGACGCGGCGGAACAGATCTTCGGCGCGGGCGGAACGCTGGAAGATTCCGCCGACCTGACTCAGTGGTTCCTTGAAGAGATTCCAAAGTTTGCGCAAATGGGAAAGGTCGATCGGTTTGCGCTCAACCCGCCAAATTAAGATCACGCCAGCCATCAAAAACGCGATATCGGCGAGCCAGGCGCCCAACGCTGGCGAAAGTTTCCCCTGACGCGCGAGAGCAACTCCCACCAGAGAGATCGAATAGTAGGCGAAGACGAACAAAATCGTTAATACGAATCCGGTCGACTTCCCTCCCTTTCTGGACGATAGCCCGAACGGAACTCCGACCAGCGCTAATACAAGGCAAGAAGTGGGTAGGGCGAACCGGCGATGAAATTCGATGAGGTCCCATCTTGCGGCCGTGTTATGCGTGACGGCGCTCAGACGCCACAGCTCTGGAGTCGACATCTGGGAGATAGGGGCCGACTCCTGCGCCTTGTTGGTGTCGGCTTCCGGCAATGTGATCGGCAAGTCGGTTTGCTCGAAGGTTGAAACTTGATAATGATTGGGATCACTGGCATCGGACTCGTGCGTCTCCCCATCGGTAAGGTGTAAATGCAGAGTGCTAGGCCCCTCGCTGACCAGGATTCCCTGCTTGGCGAGGGTTATCCTAGGCGCGGCTGGCGCACTCGTATCCGCGATGAATACACCTTTCCAAATGGCCGCTCCTTCTGCCGCTTTTATATTTTCTATGTACAACACCATTCGCGGAAAACCTTCATAGAACACTCGCGGCTGAACTTCGAATGAAGCCTGCGACGACTTCAATCGATCCTGGAGATGCGCCATAGCCGCCTGGGATTTGGGAGCGATGTAAGCGCCATTGACCAATGCCAGCACCCATGCAGCGACGGCAAAAATGGAGATGACACGAAGAAATGTCCAAATCCCCAGCCCGCTGGCACGCATGGCGGTGATTTCGCTGTCCGCTGCCAGCCTGCTAAGCCCGACCAGAATGCCAACCAATACTCCTGCAGGAATGCTGAACGTCAACGTCAGGGGAATGATGAAGAAAAAAATTTGCGCGACGCTCGGCAGCGGGGCGCTGTTGCGCACTACGAGTTCAAGAATCTGCGCTAAATCGCGAGTGAACAGAATAAACGAGAATAAAATCACACCGATCAGAGCATGACCGGTCACTTCGCGCAGAATATAGCGGGTCAGAATGCGCATGTGGCACTATTAACGGCAGTCTAGCACGCGCCGGATGGCTCTCAGCGTGCGGCGGAGGTTATTTGAATCACTCGCCAGCAGCATCGGAGCGATCGTTACTTCAGGAGTTTGCCGCGGCGTTTCCGCAGAGCAGCGCTGACGTGCAAATTTTTCGAGCTCCCGGCCGGGTAAATCTCATTGGCGAGCATACAGACTACAACGATGGGTTCGTGATGCCTGCGGCTATTAGCTTCGATGTCCGTGTCGCCTGCGCGCGGAACAAGTCCGGTCAATTGGTGATGCGTTCCTTGCAGCAAAGCCAGACGGAAACCTTCTCCGTAGACGATCAGAGTCCAACGCCGAAACATGATTGGACCGACTACACTCGCGGCGTGCTGTTACAACTCGCTCGTACAAGTCACCGGATTCCGGGTGCGGATGTTCTTATCGACGGCCAGGTTCCAATGGGTGCCGGACTCAGTTCTTCGGCTGCGCTGGAAGTTGCATCTGCTCTGGCCTTACTTCATACAACTGAGCGCACCTCAGACCCGACCGAGGTCGCCAAGCTTTGCCAGCGTGCTGAGAACGAATTCGTTGGTGCACGCTGCGGCATCATGGACCAGTTTGCTTCCGCCAACGGCCGTTCCGGACATGCACTCCTGCTGGACTGCCGTAGCCTCGAATTCAGCTATGTTCCACTTCCGCCCAACATTGCTGTCGTGATTTGCAACACCATGGTGAAGCACTCGATTGCCGGTGGCGAGTACAGCAAGCGACGAGCAGAATGCGAAGAGTGCGTCCGTTACTTTGCACGAATTCGGCCTGGAATTTCAAGCCTCCGAGATGTAACCGAAGATGTTTTTCGTGAGCATGCAGGCGGCTTGGCGGACGTGTTGTTGCGCCGATGTCGTCACGTCATTCGCGAGAATGCACGCGTGCTGGGCGCCGCCGGTGCCTTCGCAAGAGATGACATCAAATCAGTGGGGCAGCTCATGTATGCGTCCCACGCTAGCCTACGAGACGATTATGAGGTCAGCTGCCCTGAGCTGGACATCATGGTCGACCTTGCAAGATCAATTCCTGGCACCTACGGCTCTCGTATGACCGGCGGCGGCTTTGGCGGGTGCACCGTTAGTCTTGTCGCCAAAGGGTCTGTCGACGAATTCAGGACTCAAGTAAGAGATGGTTACGAGCGGGCGACCCACGTGTGTCCTGAAATCTACTTGCCTGATATTGCCGATGGTGCTGGCCCAGCCAGTTAGAATCGACCGGAGAACGATGTTCCCCCTCAACAGCGTTTCCCATCGACGCCTGAACGCACTTACCGGAGAATGGGTCGTAGTTTCTCCCCATCGCACTGCCCGCCCGTGGCAGGGACAAATCGATCCGGTCTCCTCAGAGAAACTGCCGCCGTACGATCCCTCGTGTTACCTGTGTCCGGGGAATCGGCGAGCCGAAGGATCATGCAACCCGCAATACTCATCTACGTTTGTTTTCGATAACGACTTTCCGGCACTGCAAGCCGACATACCACCCGACTTGCAGGCGAAAAATACCAAGGACCTGGTAGTCGCTCTTCCGGAACGTGGAATTTGCCGCGTAGGGTGCTTTTCTCCTCGCCATGATCTGACGCTCGCCGCTATGTCAATAACGGAAATTGAATCGGTTGTCGAGATGTGGATCGATCAATTCAGATCTTTAACTTCGATCAATTTCATTCAATATGTACAAATCTTTGAAAACCGCGGCGCCATGATGGGGGCAAGCAATCCTCACCCGCACTGTCAGATCTGGGGAACGGGATCGGTGCCAACTGAAGTCGCCAAGGAGCAATGTTCGCAAGCGAACTACCTCCGCTCGCATAGCTCATGTCTTCTGTGTGACTATGCCCAGTATGAAGAAGCGCAGGCGGAACGCCTGGTCTTTGCTGACGAGCACTTCATGATTGTGGTTCCCTTCTGGGCAGTTTGGCCGTTTGAAACTCTCGTGATTTCGAAGAGGCATATCGCAGATCTCGGACATCTCGCGCAAGTGGAGCGCTGTTCACTGGCTCGAATTCTTCACACCCTGACGAGGTCCTACGACGAAGTATTTAAGTCGCCCTTCCCATACTCCATGGGTTTCCATCAGCAGCCAAGCCAAGGGGAAACAAGTCCGGAGTGGCATCTCCATGCGCATTTTTATCCTCCACTATTACGTTCAGCTAGTATTCGGAAATTCATGGTTGGCTTTGAAATGTTGGGTACTCCGCAACGGGACATAACCCCGGAATTTGTCGCTGCTCGCCTACGCGAGCTCTGCGCCGGCACAACGAAATCAGGGTGAGTGTAATGGCGATTCGTTACGCAAACGGCGAAATTGCTGACCCAGAATCGTACCCTGATACTCGGCTGTTGTTTACTGGCCGGCGCGATTAGACTAGTCCGAGCATGTTCGCGTTGAGAGGACTCTCCTGGCCCGGTTGGGCATTATTCGTGTTGTTTCTCGTTGGACTCGCCACAGGTCAGGACTTCACTCCTGCGTCCCCGCCGCCGGATGCCGTTAAGGCAGCACCTTCATCTTCTACAAAGGGTATCGACTTCAATGAGTTTGTCGAATCGGTCGTGCGGCAGGAACGCCGCTTGAGCGAATTGATGCGTGGGCTCAAGCCCATCATGGAGACCTACATTCAGGAAGAAGGGGCGCGACCTCGGTTCCAGTCCGGGATCACTCCTAACGGTGATGATTACTTCCTGAGCCGTTTGACCTTTACGGGAAATGTTTTGTCCATTGTACCTTTCGCAGACGAAGAAGCTTTTAAACGCACGGAGGAATTCTTTGTCCAAGATCCGCCACCTTTCAACCAAGTCGCCTTCGCGCAGTCGTTGTTCCCTGACTTGGACCATTTCGACCGCCAGAATTACACGTTTCAATTCGTCCGCTGGGAGGCACTGGGAGAGGTGCGCTGCGCCGTCGTCGATGTGGGGCCGGGTGGGAAATTGGACAATCGTGGCTTCGTGGGCCGGATCTGGGTAGAGGACCAGGAGCACAACATTGTGCGCTTCAGGGGAACCTTCACGGGGAAAGGTTTCGCCAGACGTGCATTCCACTTCGACAGTTGGCGCCTGAACCTGCAGGGCACCTGGTGGTTGCCTGCTTATATCTATACCGAGGAGTCGAATCTT